>JANOKE010000123.1:0-3019 GCA_031419135.1 Gemmatimonadaceae bacterium | reverse complement strand
GTCCACCCCGTGCGGCCACCTCGTCGGTAGCCAGGCAGTCGTCGCCGTCACAACCGATCAGTGTGGCGACGTCACCGATCGCGCAGAGGGTGGAGAGCGACGTGACGTCCAGCATGGTCATGTCCATGGTCACGGTTCCGACAACCGGGACGCGTTGCCCGCGCACCAGCGCTTCACCGCGGTTGGAAAGCGCACGACGGTACCCATCGGCGTAGCCGATCGCGACGGTTGCGATGCGTCTGGTACCACTGGCGCGAAAGGTGGCGCCATAGCTTACCGATTCCGTGTCGTGCACATCGCGCAAATCGATGATACGGGCGCGCAGATGCACTACTTGTTCGAGACCGAGCGCCGTGGTGGCGGTGGAGCCGTATAAGCCAATTCCGGGACGTGCGAGGTGACCCAGTGAGGGACTGCGTGCTGCGATGGCCGCGGTGTTGTCGCTGTGAATCAGTGCGTTCGGCGGCACCACGTGCGCGAGCGCTCGCCGCGCGTCAAGAAAGCGGCGCTCCTGTGTTTCGCGCGACGTATCAGTGAGGTCGGCCGAATGGAAGTGCGTGAAGACGCCTTCAGGCGGATGATCACGCAACACAGACGAGAGTGGCAGTACTTCGTCCCAGCGCACACCGGCGCGCGACATGCCGGTATCGATGGCCAGATGCCACGCACCGCCACCCAGTGCCAACCACACCGTGATGTCCTCGGCGCGGTGGAGCGCGGGGCGCACGTCCAGTGACCGCGCGTCGGACAACTCGGACACCGTGAGCGGTGTGGTGCACAACACGCGAGCCGTACATCCCGCCTGCCGCAAGGCGGCGGCCTCGTCGAGTGTTGCGACGCCGAACGCCCATGGTGCCTCCACGTCACGCACCGTGTCGTTGTCGCCCACAAACGCAGCACCCAGCGCGCGCACCACGGGAAGCAGCCCGGTACCGTAGCCGTCGGACTTGACCATCGCCACGATGGGCACACCGGCCCTGGCGCGCAGTTTGCGCGCATTCTGACGTATCGCGTCGAGGTTGATATCAACCCACGCGCGCCGCGTGGCCGCTGCGCGTTGCGAGTATATTGGCTCGGAGAAGGCATGAGGCTGCAGCATCCCTCAATCAATACCCGCGCACGGCGTGCGCGAAAGGATCTTCACGGACATGTCGCAGGAACCGTTGTCGGCTGCTGGCCCTGCCCCGCGTTCACTGGACGAGGCGCTGGCGCTCATGCGCGACCTGCGTGCGCGATGCGACTGGGATCGACAACAGACGCATGCGTCGTTGCGCCCGTATCTGATCGAGGAAGCGCACGAAGTGGACGACGCGATTGTCCAGGGCAACGACGCCGTGTTGCGTGACGAGTTGGGCGACCTGCTCTTGCAGGTGTTGTTCCACGCCGTCGTGGCGGAAGAGCGTGGGGCATTTGGCGCGCACGACGTGGCCGGTGCACTGATTGCCAAGATGCACGCGCGGCACCCGCACTTGTATGGCGACGGCGTCAAGCGCCCGTGGGAGTCGATGAAGGCCGCCACGGCGCAGCGCCATGCGCTGGATGAGGGGATCCCTGCCGGTCTCCCGTCGCTGCACCGCGCGCATCGCTTGCAGGATCGCGCCGCCGGTGTGGGCTTCGACTGGCCGGATGCGCGTGGCCCCTTGGCCAAGGTGCGCGAAGAGATTGAAGAAGTGTCGGCGTGGTTGGATAACGCGGGTACTGTGCGCGATGCCGATGCGTTGGAAGCAGAACTGGGCGATCTGCTGTTCGCTGTCGTGAACCTGTGCCGCAAGACTGGTGTGCATGGTTCACTGGCGCTCGATCGCACAAATGCGAAGTTCGTGCGGCGCTACGCGACGATGGACGCGTTGGCGCAATCGCGCGGACTGACGTTCAGCGCGCTGTCGCTGGAACAGCAGGACGCCTTGTGGGACGAGGTAAAGCGCGGCGAGCGGTGAGCGCTTACGGGGAGAGCCGCCCCATCATGCGCGGAAACGCGATGCACTCGCGGATATGTTCGATGCCGCAGATCCAGGCGATCGTGCGCTCGAATCCAAGCCCGAACCCGGAGTGCGTGAACGTGCCGTACTTGCGCAGATCCAGATACCAGCCGTAGGCCTCAACCGGCAGCTTCTCCTCGGTGAGGCGATGCAGAATCTTGTCGTAATCGTCTTCGCGCTGTGACCCCCCACTGATCTCGCCGCGACCTTCCGGCGCAAGGAGATCTGAACAGAGAACCGTGCGGGGATCGGCCGGGTTTTCCTTCATGTAAAACGCCTTCGCGTCCTTTGGATAATTCATCACGAACACCGGGCGCTGATACTCCTCCACGATCATCGCTTCGTCGGGCGCGCCGAGGTCGTCGCCCCAGCGTACGTCGCTGCCCTTCGACTGTGCCAGCGTGACCGCCACGCCGTAGTCGATGCGCGCGAAGGGGTGCGCCACGCAATCGAGCTTGCTGGTATCGCGCTCCAGTACTTTCAGCTCTTCCTGCCGACGTTCCAGCACGCGCTCGACGAGGTAGCGCACGAACGCTTCCTGGAGGTCCATGTTGTCGTTCTGATCGTACCAGGCCATCTCGGGTTCGATCATCCAGAACTCGGTGAGATGGCGACGTGTCTTCGATTTCTCGGCGCGAAACGTCGGACCGAACGTATAGATCCGCCCTAACGCGGCAGCCAGCGCCTCGCCGTACAGTTGCCCGGTCTGCGCCAGATAGGCCGTGCCCTCATCGAAGTACTCGGTGCCGAACAATCCCGACCGCTCGCCGATCGCAGCCGTGAGGATGGGTGTGTCGCAGCGAATGAAGTCGCGCGCATAGAAGAAATCATGAATGGCCTGCTCCAACTCGTGTCGCACACGCATGATCGCCACCTGACGCTGGCTGCGCAGCCAGAAGTGCCGATGGTCGAGCAGGAAATCGACGCCGTGTTCCTTGGGCTGGATCGGATAATCGGACGGGCTGGTACCCAGCACCTGCAGCGACTGCACCCCCATCTCGAAACCGCCGGGCGCCCGCGCGTCGGCCCGGATTTCGCCG
>JANOKE010000122.1:0-2929 GCA_031419135.1 Gemmatimonadaceae bacterium | reverse complement strand
GCTCGAAGCCGCACAGGGCAGCTTCTACCAGCAGGGCGAGTACCTCACGTTTGACGGTACGTACGAGCCGGTGCCCGCAATTCCCGGGCGTATTTCGCTTGGCGAGCTTGTCGGCAACGGCCGCATCCTTGAGGAGAATGGCCTCTCCCGACTGATTGATCTGGGCGACGGCGTGGCCTGCTTTGAATTCCGCAGCAAGATGAACACGCTGGGTGACGGAGTACTCAAAGGACTCGAGAGCGCGATTGCCAAGGTGGGGCAACTTGGGTTTAACGGACTCGTGATTGGAAACGACGACCCGCGCGCATTCAGCGTTGGTGCGGATCTGTCGCTCGTGTCGTTCGCTGTTTCCGCTGGCGCGTGGGACGATATCGCCGAGTCGTGCAAGGTGTTTCAAGACCGCGTGATGTCCATTCGGCGGGCGCCGTTCCCGGTGGTCGTGGCCCCGGCCGGCATGACGCTTGGCGGCGGCGCGGAGTTCACGCTGCACGCAGACGCCGTGCAGGCGCACGCGGAGACGTACATGGGTCTTGTGGAAGCCGGTGTTGGCCTGATTCCGGGGGGCGGCGGCACGAAGGAATTGCTGATGCGCTTCACCGGTGAACTGGCCAACTACGACGACGTCGACTACTTCGCCGCTGTCAAGCGCGCGTTCAAACTGATCGCCTTTGCCACCACCACCACGTCGGCGTTCGACGCGCGTGCCCTTGGATTTCTCCGGACGAGCGATCGCATCAGCATGAATCGCGATCAGCAACTGGCCGACGCGAAGCGCCGCGTTCTCGATCTGGCACCGGGGTATTTGCCGCCGCTCGAACGAACGGTGCGCGCGTTGGGACGTGAGGGGTTGGGCAACTTGGAGTACGCCCTGTGGGCGGCGAAAGAAGCGGGCCAGGCCTCCGCGCACGACGTCCGCGTTGGGCGGGCCATCGCCTATGTGCTCTGCGGCGGCGACGGGGCACCGCGCGATGTCACGGAACAGGATATCCTCGACCTCGAGCGCGAGCAGTTCCTCATTCTCCTCGGCACCAAAGAAACGCAGGAACGCATCGCCTTCACCCTCAAGACCGGCAAGCCGCTGCGCAATTGAGCGCGCGTTCGCATACGGAGAGACTGCAATGAACGAGGTCGTGATCGTCAGTGCCGTGCGCAGCGCCGTGGGCCGTGGAAAGGCCGACGGATCGCTGGCGGGTGTACATCCGGTGGATTTATCGTCTACCGTCATGAAGGAAGCCATCGCACGCGCCGGAATCGATCCGGCAGGCATTGAGGACGTGCAATGGGGGTGTGCCATGCCAGAAGCCTCGCAGGGACTCAACCACGCGCGTCTCGCCTGGTTGCGGGGCGGGCTGCCGGTGGAGACCTCTGCCGCCACCGTGAACCGCTTCTGCTCGTCGGGTCTGCAGTCGGTGGCCTACGCCGCGCAGGCCATTATCGCGGGAATGGGCGACACCGTGATGGCCGGCGGCATCGAGATGATGTCACAGGTGCCGATGTCCGGTTATAAAACGAGACTGTCGCCGGAAATCACCGAGAGCTACATCGGAATGGGTTTCACCGCCGAGCGCGTTGCGAAGCGCTGGGAGATTACGCGTGAGCAGCAGGATCGATTCGCGTTCGAGAGTCAGCAAAAAGCGGCCGTCGCATTGACGAACAGGGTTTTTGCACCGGAAATCGTGCCGATCCCGGTGAAGCGCACCACGTGGAAGGGAGCCGCAAAAACGGTTACCGAGATCGCGTTCGATACGGACGAATGCCCGCGCGCAGAGACCACGCTGGAAGGACTGACGAAGCTGCGTCCGGCCTTCGTACCCACGGGAAGCGTGACTCCGGGCAACGCGAGTCCGTTCTCCGACGGCGCCGCGGCCGTGCTGCTGATGAGCGCCGGGAAAGCGAAGGAGTTGGGACTCAAACCCCTGGCGCGGTTCGTGAGCTTCGCCACCGGTGGTGTCGATCCGGACATCATGGGCGTCGGTCCAATCAAGGCGATACCGAAAGCCCTCGCGCGTGCCGGTCTCGCGATGTCGGATCTCAAGCTCATCGAGTTCAACGAAGCGTTTGCCGCGCAGGCGTTGGCAGTCATCAAGGAACTGGGCATGGACACGTCCATCATCAACGTGAACGGTGGCGCGATCGCGCTGGGACATCCATTGGGTGCGACGGGCGCCAAGTTGACCACGCAACTTGTGCATGAGTTGGGGCGTCGCGGTGGTGGCTACGGCATGGTCACGATGTGTATCGGCGGGGGCATGGGGGCGGCGGGGATATTCGAGGTGTACGCGGCCGAGGGGTGAGGAGCGAATGGGTGAGCAGGCGAAGGGGCAGTTGGCGACGAGTTGTGCGCACCCGGTAATCTCGAAGTCATCGGGGCCGTTCCACGTGATCGTGCACTTGCTGCACTGACCGCCTCCAGACGTGCATTCCGCACCACGTCCCCTTGGCAGCATCGCCATCGCGAACGACGATGACGCGGACTCGCCGAGAGCACCGTCGCTTACGATTTCCAAGGGTTCATCACCGGAACGCTCAGATCTTGAAAGTGCTTCACATTGCGCGTTGCGACCACGGCGCGGCGCGAGAGTGCGATCCCTGCAATCTGGGTGTCGCGCATGTCCACCGGTCGCCCCGATCGCTGCCGTTCCGCTGCCAGCGAGGCCGCGGCGTCTGCGGCGGCACGATCAAAATCCAGGACGCGATTTCCGAGGTCTTCTTCAAGGAGCAATCTGAACGCTTCTTCGAGAGCCAAGCGCCTGCGGCCCTTTGTCAGAAGCGCCAGACCCAACCGCGCCTCGAAGAGCGTGACACTCGTAATCCAGATCGATTCGGTCGGTTGGCGATCCAGCCAATCGACTACCATCGCTTCAGGCACCCGCTGCATGAGCGCAGACAATACGTTCGTATCAAGAATAATCACGAGCGGAAATCAGTC
>JANOKE010000121.1:0-2884 GCA_031419135.1 Gemmatimonadaceae bacterium | reverse complement strand
CCGTGAGTCGCGCCCGAACCACAAACCTATAGAGCGCAACCTCATGCGCACCGTTCGACGGGCGTCATGCGCTCAAGCACGCGCGCCACGTCGCGCACGTTGGCGTCGATCTCGACAGGCCGGTTGGCCAGCGCGAAGTCCTCGCGTTGATGCAGGTCCACCAAGATACCGGGATCCTTGAGAATATGTCCCGTCAACACGGCCACCACACGGTGTGCAGACGTGATGACGCCATCCTGCACCAATCGGCGCACCCCCGCAATACTGGCGGCACTGGCCGGTTCGCACCCAACGCCCGACGCGTCAATGGCAATCTTGGCCGCGATGATCTCGTCATCACTGCAGGAGAGCACGATGCCGTTGGTTTCGCGAATGGCCCGCACGGCCCGATCCCACGACGCCGGATCGCCAATGCGGATAGCGGTCGCAATCGTGTCGGCGACCACCGCATGCCGCGTAGCAAACAACTCGCGATAACTCCGTGCGAATGGCGCCGCACCCGCCGCCTGAACGGCCACCAATCGCGGCAAACGGTCGATGAGTCCGAGGGCGAGTGCTTCTCGCAGGGCTTTTCCAAAGGCCGCCGTGTTTCCCAGGTTGCCTGCCGGCAACACGATGAAATCCGGTGCCTGCCAATCGAGTTGCTGCAACAGTTCCAGCACAATGGTCTTCTGCCCTTCCACGCGCCACGGATTGATGGAATTGAGCAGATACACTCCCAACTCGCGCGCCGCATCCTGCACGAGCCGCAGACAGACGTCAAAGTCACCGCGCACCATGAGCGTACGAGCGCCGTAGCCGAGGGTCTGCGCCAACTTGCCGAGGGCAATCTTGCCGGCGGGCACAAACACCAGTCCGGGAATTCCCGCCTGCGCTGCGTACGAGGCCAGCGACGCCGACGTGTTGCCGGTAGACGCACATGCCACAGCGGTCGCCCCGAGTCGCACCGCCTGCGTCACGCCAACCGTCATTCCCCGGTCCTTGAAAGATCCGGTGGGGTTGTGCCCTTCGTGTTTGATGCGCAGGCCTTCCACGCCCGCGAAGCGATCGATCGTCCCGCGCGTGATCAATGGGGTGTTGCCCTCCGGGTGACTGACGATCGCCGCACCCGCGCCAGGCATGACCAGCGACTCGAAACGCCAGACGCCGGAGGCCGACCCAAGTGGCCGCGCGCAGCAGTGCTGGGCAAAGCTGGCGCGCAACGCCCCCGCGTTAAGCCGCTGGCCCAGCGCGTCGCACGGCGGTGCATGCACGATGTCCAACAGCCCGCCGCACAACGGGCACGCCGGCGATGCGTCGAGCTCGGGCAACGTAGAGCCGCATGCCGCGCACCGTTGCACGCTGGCGGTGCCGGCAGTGAGAAACAGATCGACGTTCATATCGCGGCAAGTTGAAGCAGGTCGTTGAGCACACCCGCCGCCGTAACCGCTGGGCCCGCGCCCGGTCCGGTGATCACGAGTGGATGCTCGTGATAGCGTCGTGTCGTAAAGACAATCTGGTTGTCGGTGCCACGTAGTCCCGCCAAAGGATGCGACAAGGGCACCGCCTGCAACCCCACGCTGACGCGTCGAGGCGTGGCGCGCAGCACATAGCGTAACACACACCCTCGTCGCGAAGCCGCCGCCTGGCGCTCAGCCCACGACGCATCCTGTTGTTCGAGTCGCGCAAGAAACGTCGCGCAGGGGAGCGTTTGCAATGCGCTCGGCACGAGCGACTCCACCTGCACATCACGCAACTCGCCGGGGAAGCCCATCATGCGGGCCAGAATCAGCGCTTTGCGCGCCACATCCATCCCCGACAGATCATCGCGCGGATCGGGCTCCGTGAATCCGCGCGACATGGCATCCCGCAGGGCGGCACTGAACAGTCGTCCCTTTCCAATCTCCGTGAGCAGAAAACCGAGTGTTCCCGATGTGCAGCCTTCAATGCGCAGCACCGTGTCGCCGGTTTGGACCAACTTGGTGTACGAGTCCATCACCGGCAAACCAGCGCCTACGGTTGTTTCGTGCAGGATCCGCCTGTTGTGTTGGACGGCCAGTGCGCGAAGTGCGGCGACGTCGGGCACGGGCGCTGACAACGGACGTTTGTTGGCAAGGACGATGTCCATTCCCGCTTCGAGCGCGGCGTGCAACGTGGGAAGCGTATCATCGGCCGTGAGGTCAATCAGCACCGGCCGGGCAAGCGCGTGTCGCGCAATCCAGGCGACGGCGTCCGGAGCGCTGGCGGCCGTGACGCCTCCCAGCGCCGCCAGCGACTGCCCTGCCGCCTTCGCATCTGCATACGCCGCCAGCTGACGCCCCGACAAACCGTCGGGTGCGAACACAAAACCGCTTCGATCGATCAAGGCGACGACGGTGGGTTTGGCGCGTGCACCGCTGCGTGAGCGAATCCTGGGCAGCATCCGAACGAACTCGCGACCGATCTGTCCGACACCCAGCAGCACGACGTCCAATCGCTGCTCGCCGCCTACCCGGCCTCCGTTGATCTTGTCCAACTGGAAGGCATCGTGCACGGCACGAGCCGCCGTTCCGGCATCGGATTCGCCCAGCACGACCGAGATATTCAGTTCCGACGAGCCCTGTGCGATCGCCACCACGTTGACGGCCGCGGCGGCCAGCGCACGAAACAATCGCGCCGCGATTCCCGGCGTCCCGGCCATGCCAAGCCCGACGACCGCGAGTATCGCCATGTGCCACCTCACCTCGATCCCCTCGAGTTCGTGACGTGAAAGCTCAAGGGCAAATGCGCGCTCAAGCGCCGCCTGTGCATCGTCCGCCCGTGCCGCCGGAACGCACAGACAGATGGAATGCTCCGACGACGCCTGCGAGATAAGCGAAACAGACATCCCGGCGTGCTGCAACGCGGAGAATGTTCGAGCAGCGAT
>JANOKE010000120.1:0-6856 GCA_031419135.1 Gemmatimonadaceae bacterium | reverse complement strand
CAGTCTTCGACACGCGCCCCTCACATCGTGTTGGCCTGTGGCGCTGTGGCGCTGTGGCGCTGTGGCGCTGTGGCGCTGTGGCGCTGTGGCGCTGTGGCGCTGTGGCGCTGTGGCGATAAAGAGATCTGCACGATTGCATTGAGGCTCCCTCTTTGAGATGGAAACCCAATCGAGCCCTGGGAGGGAAGGCGCGGCCCCCGCGCCGTGCGAAGCATAGTGCGATTCCCCGCCTCTCGCTATGAGCACGCTGGTGTGTCAATCCCGAGAGAAGACGACGCACTCGCCCCAACGCCTCGCCCGTTTTCGCCAGAGCGCGACGCGCGCCGACGCCATGCCGGCATCATGCGCTACAACCTCAACGCAACCTGACGTTGAACGGAATCGTCCGGCGTTCAGGTTCCGGCGTTCGATCCACGCGCTCAAACACGTCTACCTCGAACGGCCGATCGATTCGATTGCCGGCGGGATCCTCGAGAATCGACAATACCAACACGCGGTACGGCCCGCGCCGCCAGGGTCTGCTCGGTACAAATCGCCACTCCCGATCATCGGGTGCCGCCTCGACCGTGCCGGTCACCTGTGTCCCATCAGCGGTCTCGACGCCGAGCGCACGCTGGAGCAAACCGTGATCGAGCGACTTCGGGAACGTGATACGCAGGGGCTGCATCGTGGCGTTTACCGGAGTCTCTATGCGCCAGGCGTCGAGATCGATGACCCGATCGTCCGGCGCGCCCACCTGAAACGCGCGCCGGAATGTCGCTGCCAACGGCACGCCATTCGCATCGCGCCAGTTTGAATCCACCACCACACTGTACCGACCACCGTGCCGGATGGCGCGCCCCATTTGTTCATTGGGAAGTATACCGCGCTTCACGCGACCCGGATCGAGGAACGCGGTGTAGCGTGTGCGATCATCGTTCCAGAAGTCGGCCTCCAAGGGGAGAAAGGCGGCCTTGACCTCCTGATTGCGATCGTCGCGCAAGGTGATGAAATCCAGACCGCCAGTGCGCGACATCGGCGCCGAGAATTCTACGTACAGTCGCAGCAGGTTCTCCGGCACCGTATCGCTGCGTGGATAGATCGCGCGCACGACGGTTCGCGGCGTTCGATCTCCACTGGGCAGGGCGAAGCGTGCAACCACCAGCGACTCAGGTTGCGCGCGCCCCAGTCGTCGCGGGTCAATCGACGCGAGGTACGCGCGACCGGCGTCGAATGGAAAGCGCGGTCGAAACTCCACCGCACTGTCGCTCGTGGCATACGCGCCAACCACGGGCATCGCGGTGGCGACGTTTGCCGTACCGAGAACTGTTACGCGCAGCAACGCCTGCCAAACGCTGTCTTCGCGAACAGCCGACGATGCGCGCAACGCCCGCAACTCATCAGTCGAGAGGCCGCGGAGCACAACGAATGCCGCGCCGGTTCCACCGCTGGTATCGAGCGCGATGGAAAGTGCCGATCCCGAACGAACCGCGCCCTCCTGATCGCAGCCGCCGAGCGCGACCAGGAGGGCGAACACAAACCAACGCACGCGGCCACCGGTTACGGCAGGATCACCGAGGCGAGATTGATGGTGCCAGCGTCGGTCTTGGTCAGCACAACCGTGTGCGTTGCATCAAGCAAGTCGAGTTGCTGAATGCCTTTCATCGACGCGATGGTTTCGTAGCCAATGCCCGCGGTGCCTGTGGGCACCGGAGCGGAGATGGCCGGCTGCGTACCGAACGCCTTGGTTGGAATCTTCATGACGCCGCGGCTGGTGTTCGCCATCAGCAGGTACTCGGCGCCATCCTTCTTGTACAGCACCATGTCGATGGGACGGTTGCCCGAACCCAGCTCGGCAATGGTCGTTCCCTGTACCTTCGCGCCGGGTGTCAGCGACGACAGCGGGAACTTCACCAGTGGTGTGCACAGATAGCCACCGATCAGGTACGGCTGGTTGTCGATGGTGTACGGCACGAATGTGTACACCGGCGAACGCGTTTCCAGTCGGCCGTGATTGCCGTGAAAAATCTCCACGCTTGTGCCGCGGTCGGCGGTCGCGAACGGGTACGGGACGGCCCACAACTTCGACGAGAACTCCTCGTTGGACAGCCCGGCGATATAGAGCTTTCCCTGAACGAACGCCATGTCGGTGACCGACTGCATTCGGGGATTGCCACGGGCCGTGGGATTTGCGTCAGCCGGATTCGGCAGCGCGATGCTTGAGAAGCGGAGCGCATCGGTGTCGATCAGCGCGAGCGTCCCGGCGCCGTCGATGCGGAGCAACACCGGTTTCGCGCCGGCGCCCTTGCCGCGCATTACCGCGAGATACGAGTTTCTGGTTCGCGAATCAACCGCAAGATCCATGATGTCGATCTCGCTGGCCGCCGTTCCCAGCAACGCCGCGACCTGTTGGTCGATGCCTGCGATATCCTTCGTGCCAGCGGCTCCCGTGGTGGCCAGTGCGCCAAGTTCGATTGCATAGATGGTGGCAGACTGCGGATCGGCGGCGTACAGCACGCCTCCCGGTCCGAAGGCCAGTGTGCCGATGGAACTCAGCGTGGGGCCAACCCCGGTGCGCACCGTGGTGGCAACGCTTGCGGGACCGGCGGCCGCAACGACAATCGCGGCGGTCACAACCAGGCCTGCAAGAAGCGTGAGTCTCGGGCGCATAGGGGGTCCTCGGGAAGAAATCGGATCAGAGGTGGCATTCGCGGGAGCACTGCCGGAATGTCCACGTTAACAGGAATGCCCCGATTGGCTGGGCGCAAGGGCGGTACCGGCGTCGCAACATCGCCTACGTTCCAACTGGCCATTTCCGCGCGTGTCTCCCAACCACGTCCATGAACGTCGCACCGTTCAACCTGTACGACTGTACGCGCGAACAGCTCCGTGCGCAGCTCGCACAATGGGACCTGAATCCCGTGCACGTGGCGCGACTGTGGAACTACCTGTACATCGAGCACGTCGCGTCTATCGAAGCGATGCCTGAGCTGCCGCCCAAATTGCGCGCTCGCCTCAGTTCAGAAGCGACCGTGGGCGTGCTGCCGACCGCGCTCGAGACCGATTCGTCCGACGGCTTCACGCGCAAGTATCTCCTGCGTCTCTTCGATAGCCAGCGTATTGAAACGGTGCTCATGCGCTACACCGGTCGGGTGACCGCGTGCGTGAGTTCACAAGTCGGATGCGCCATGGGATGCGTGTTCTGCGCCACCGGTCAGATGGGCTACACCCGCCACCTCACTACGGGTGAGATTGTCGCGCAGGTTGTGCACGTCGCACGCGCGGTGAAGCAGGCGGCGGCGACTGGCCCGTCGGCGCGACTGCGCAACGTGGTGCTGATGGGAATGGGCGAACCACTGCACAACTACGACGCTGTAATGCATGCCATCGATATTCTGCGGGACAATACCGGCCTGGCACTCGGCGCCGATCGCATCACCCTCAGCACCGTGGGTGTGGTGCCCGGCATCCTGCGTCTCGCTCGCGAGAATCGTGCACTTCGTCTGGCCGTGTCCCTGCACGCGGCCACGCAGGCAGAGCGCGCCGCGCTCATTCCCGTAGCCAGGAAGTGGCCGCTGGAAGAACTGATGGCGGCCTGCCGCACGTACAGCGACACCACGGGTCGCCGCATTTTTTACGAGTGGACGTTGATCGAAGGGCAAAACGATTCGCCCGCCCACGCGCGCGCGGTTGGGGCGCTGCTGCGTGGGCTGAATGCGCAAGTCAATCTCATTCCGCTTAACCCCACGGCCGGCTACGCGGGTGCGCCAACGCACCACAGCGCGGCGAGAGCGTTCCAACTGATTCTGGCGGAGGAGTTCAAGCTGCCCAGCACGGTGCGGCAACGTCGCGGGATCGACATCGCCGCTGGCTGCGGTCAGCTTGCGGTTAACGCACCCGCGCTGGAAAGATCTGACCGGGATCCCTGAGTTACGCGAAGCAAGGGGGCCATAAAACTCTCTCGCCGCCAACTGCGACGAGGGACGCGGTGAGCAAGGGTGCAGGAATGATCAATGCGCGACGCATTTCGGGGATTGTTCGATTGCGATGTCACCAGGGATGTGCGAGTGTTCCTTTGCAGAGTGAGGGCAAGGCCTACACAACGCCTTTTCGGATCGGGTATCGATCCCGGTTCCTCCAGTGGTTGCTGTAGCGGAGGCGAAGCGCTACGGCGTCGTGAGCATCGACCCGCTGTTTCGTCCCACCCCAGTGTGGGACGCGCCGTCGGCGAGGGATGATTCCCCGCCGATCGGGTGACGGCGCGGACCAAGAGAGCAAGTCGCTCTCGCGGCAAGGCCGCAATAACACTCTGCGGATGGCACCGAAGAGCGCCGGGCAAGTGCTCGGCGCTTTTCGCCTCTACCGACCGGACACGTTCGTGCAGTTGCCGCCGGATTTCGAAGCCTTGCTTCGGTCGCACGTGGGTGGCACGCATACGTTTCGCACGCCATACTGGTCAGCCCGACTGGTCAAGATCAGGATGAGGTAATTGCAGTCCTCCGCGAGAACGGGATCTATGGACGTTAAACTGATTGACGGGCAGGTCCGCATCAGCAGCCAAGCCGTGATTGTCTTTGAGGGAACGCTGCGTGTGCCTCGAGACGTGGTTCGCTGATGCTTGCCACGCCGGCCAAAGAGTGGCACACCACGACCTGGCTCAATACGCCGGAGCCGCTCAGCGTCGAGCGCCTTCGCGGGCGGGTGGTGATGCTGCATGCCTTCCAGATGCTGTGCCCGGGCTGCGTCTCACGCGCGCTGCCCCAAGCCCAGCGTGTTGCCAGGCTCTTCGAGGACGCGCCGCTCACGGTTGTCGGCCTGCATACCGTGTTCGAGCACCACGAGGCCATGGGACTGCCATCGCTCAAGGCGTTCGTTCACGAGTACGGCATTCGGTTTCCCGTGGGTGTTGACGCGCCGGGTCTTCATGGGGACCACATACCCCGCACCATGGCGGCGTACGGAATGCAGGGGACGCCTACCACGGTGCTTATCGACGCGAGCGGCCAGCTTCGACGTCAGGTCTTTGGCGTCCACGACGACCTGATGCTTGGTGCAGAGCTGGGACGGTTGTTGATGGAAGCGGAACGCGGCCGATGAGCAAATTCGGTTCAGCGGCCTTCGGATGCATCACCACGGATCGTGTACGCGGCGGGCTCGGCGGGGCACTACGGACCCATCACGCTGTCAATCGACAGCAGGCAACCGCAGGCAACAGCAGGCAACAGCCGCCGCCAATGCGCCTATTGGTTCCACGGTGACGTTTCGCTACGACGTCTGGGGTGTGGGCGGGATCACCATGACGATTGTGCCCGCGGTGACGGGCTATCTGCGCACGCTGGCGAACGAGGTCGCCGCGACAACGTGATGCTCGTTGGTCGCGTGAGGGAATGCAGTACGGGGTGGTGGTCGCGACGGCCGCGAGTTGCGTGTGTGCTGCCTACGGCACCGGTCGTCGGTACAATCCCACCAGCACCGCCTTGCCGCGAATGTGCGTGGCCATCGCCGCCATCACCGCACTGCGCGTTGCCGGTGGCGCCGCACCCACGGCCGGAATGTTGAGCGACACATCGAGTGCGTACAACTCGAAGATGTAGTGATGGGCGGGTCCGGTAGCCGGCGCCGCGGGACCACGGTAGTACGGTCCGGTGCCACTGATCTGCCGCATATTCAGCCCCGTCGCCGGCGCGCCCTGCGGAATTCCTTCCGGCAATGAGGTTGCGCTGCCCGGGATATTCCACACCATCCAGTGCAGCAGATCGTCAGTTCCATCACCGATGGCCGCGTCAGCATCGTGCACAATCAGCACGAAACTCTGCGTGGAATCCGGTGCACCACTCCACGAGAGCGCGGGCGACACGTCCCGTCCGGTTTGCGCATGCTTCGCGGGGATTTGTCCGCCGTCGGTGAATGCGGGAGACGTGAGCGTCATCACGCGCACCCCGCCACGCCCACGGCCAGCGGCGGCGCGGGCCGGTGGTTGCACCGTTGGTGCGGTGACCAGCGGTGGCGTTTGCGCCCACGCCGCATGGGTGCATAGCGTGTCTGCGCACAACGCCGCGGCTACGATGGCGACCGCCGCGATGCGCTGGTTGATTCGTACGTCGTGGCTCACTTGAACGATGCCGGCTGCAACTTCCGCCACGCGTCGTATCGCACCCGCAGCGTCTTCACCGGGTTCAGATTCTCACTTGGTTTGATCACGTTCGTGCCACCTTGCCCTGGCTGCGTGACCGTGATGTACATCGCGTACTTGCCGTTGTTGTGCGAATCACCGTTGGTGTCGCTCTTGTCGGCCATCAGGATGTACGAGATGTGCGAGGTCTTGCCTTCGCACGCAATGAGCGGCTTCGAACCGTCCGTCGGCAGTGGCGGACACGTGCAGCGACTGTCCCCACCGAAGGTATCGGCCGTTTCCAGTGCCGCCATCACGCGATCGGTGAGCGCACCCGTCGTATACAGAAACGCTTTCACCGCATTCGGGATGACTTCACCCGGTCGCAGGATGTTGCCCTGAACGGAATAGTAGATCTGCGTTCCGGGCACGCGTCCCTGAATATCCTGCGAGACGTAGCCGTTGGTGAGTCCGGAGTGACCGGCACTGCGTCCCTGCAGATCGAGAATGCCAAATTGCCGCGACTGAAATGCCGGGTCGGCCGACAGCATCTCGATGATGCGCGCTGGGTCCGTACCCTTCTGCAGTTCTGCATACACCAGCATCTGATTGGCGTGCGTGCCGTCCACGCCGGCCTGGCAGGCGGCGACGCCTTTGCCCGGCACCACCACCGCCTGAATGCCCATCAGGAATGCGTCGTTGTTGTTCACGCACGTGGCCGACGCGATCACCACACGACCGGTGGCCATGTCGATGGCAATCACG
>JANOKE010000119.1:0-5702 GCA_031419135.1 Gemmatimonadaceae bacterium | reverse complement strand
AGGGACCCGTCGCATTTTGCTTGCGCACGAGTGCCCGGCGGGTAGCGTTTAGGGGCTATGAGTCTTCCCTTCCCTGAATACGACGCGCTGGACGGGCTCGGCCTGGCCGAGTTGATCCGAACCAGGCAGATCTCGCCCGACGACGCGCTGAACGCCGCGCTGGCCCGCATCGCCATCCGCAATCCGTCGCTCAATTCGGTGGTGCGACTGCTCGAAAGCCAGGCGCGAGCGAGTCTTCCGCACATCCCCCAGAATGCGCCGTTCGCGGGCGTACCCATGGTGATCAAGGATTTGCAGGCCACGATTGCCGGTGTGCCGACGAGTCATGGCACGAAAGCGCTGCAGCGTGTCGTGCCCGATCATGACAGTGAGCTGGTGGCGCGCTATCGACGGGCCGGTGCGGTATTCGTGGGAAAGTCCAACACACCCGAATTCGGCCTCACGCCGTTTACGGAAAGCGAAGCCCTCGGTGTAGCGCGCAATCCGTGGGACCCCACACGAACGACCGGCGGATCGAGTGGCGGCTCGGGCGCTGCCGTGGCCGCCCGCATGGTACCCATCGGTCATGGGGGCGACGGCGGTGGGTCCATTCGGATTCCGGCGTCGTGTAACGGCGTGTTCGGGCTCAAGCCCACGCGTGGGCGCATGCCAACCGGCCCTGACTTTGGCGACATGTGGCGCGGATTCGCTCAGGAGCATGTACTCACGCGCAGCGTGCGTGACTCCGCTGCCATGATGGATGTCACGGCTGGCGAAGACGTCGGCACCCCCGTCGCCTGCCCCGCGCAATCACGTCCGTTCCTGCAGGAAGTGACAACGGAGCCTGGCCGACTGCGCATTGCCATGACCAGCACGCCGTTCTTCGGCAGTCACGTGCACGATGACTGCAAAGCGGCGCTGGCCGATGCGGCCGCTCTGCTCACATCCCTCGGTCACGACGTAGTGGAAGCGGAGCCCGTTTTGGATGGCGCGGCGTTGGCGCGGTCGTTTCTCACCGTTGTGGCGGCAGAGTGCCGCGCCGATATCGAGTGGATGGGCGAACAGTTGCAGCGCGCGCCTCGGCGCGACGACGTGGAGGTCGCGACCTGGGCGCTGGGTGTGTTGGGTCGTCACTTTCGCGCGTCCGACTATGCGAACGCGGTACGTCGCTTACAGGCCGCTGGGCGAACCGTGGGTCAATTTTTCACGCAGTACGATGTACTGATCACACCCACGCTGGCCGATCCGCCGTTCCTGATCGGGACGTTGCAACCAAAACCGTCGGAGAGAACCGCCCTGTCGATCCTGGGTGCGCTGAGACTGGGACGCGTGCTGGGCACGGGCGGGCTGTTGAACGAAATGGCCGACAAGGCGTTCGGATTCATTCCGTACACGCCGCTGTTCAACGTGACGGGACAACCTGCGATGTCCGTTCCGCTGTACTGGAACGCCCAAGGGCTGCCCATTGGCACGCAGGTGGTCGGTCGGTTTGGCGACGAGGCCACGTTGTTTCGCGTGGCAGGACAGTTGGAGCGGGCGAGGCCGTGGGCGGGACGAATGCCGCCGGGAGTGTGAGCTGGTCGCTCTTGAGACGGAAGAATGGAGAATGGAGACGGGGGACGTTCGGCCCGCGAGATGCGTCTTAGTGATTGTCTCCCGTCTTTCCTTCTCCCTTCTCCCTTCTCAAAAACGACCTACCTTCTCCGAGTCGCCCCCGCCAGCCGCCCCATCGCACCCAACGTTGTCTGCGCGGCGTTCATCCCCAGTCGGAAATCGGCGTCGCTGAAGGTTGCAAACAGATCAGTGGGCTGATGCCAGTGCGGATCCCACCCGCTGCCAACTTGCGTGCCGCGTTCGTTTTCGCGCAAACTCACCGACGCGATGAGATCCTGGAACGGGCCGGAGTCGGTGTTGGTCATGTGCGGACCAACTTGTGCCGGATAGTCGCTGGCATATTTCGCGTTGGCCGAGTGCAGCGCCCACGCCAACGTCTGCGACTGCGCCGCCATCTTGGAATTGGACTGAAACTCGATGTTGACGTCGGCTTCCGGACGTTGGTCCTTGGCAATCGTCCCGTCGGCCTTGGGCATCCCGTGATCGAACATCATCATGTCATGCTGGATCATGCCCAGCCACCTGGGCTCTGGATATTTGCCCGATCCGGCGGGACTCTCGATGCCCTGGAGCGGTGCGCGCTGCTCGACATAGGCGCGGGCGCCGTTCAGACCCGACTCTTCATTGTTCCACAGCGCGAAACGAATCGAACGCTCGGTCTGTATTTCGGGGCTGCTGAAGATGCGCGCCAGTTCCAATACGATGGCCGATCCGGATGCGTCGTCGTTGGCCGCTTCACCCCAGCCAATGCCGTCCATATGCCCACCCACGATGTACATCTCGTCTGGACGTGTTGTGCCAACTTTCGTACAAAATACTTCCTGACGCCGACCCGGTGTGCTGGGCTGTGCATTGAGCGCCCGCAGTCGCGCGTCGGGTTGCAACAGCGAGTCGTTGTTCACGCCGGTCCGCGTGCGGATGCCGCGCGCACGCCCGCCGCCGGATGCCGTGGCGGGTTGCGGCGGACGCGCCGCACCGCCAGCGGTTGCAGCGGCGCCGGCAGGACGCGGTGTCGGTGCCGGTGGGTTGTAGTCGTACGTGATGCGCTCGGTATTCGTGCATCCGTAGCTCTTGAGCTGCGCTTCGATCCAATCAATCGCCGCGCGATTGCGATCGGTGCCCTGTCGCCGATCGCCAAACTGCGTCAGTCCCTTCACAGTCGCCTTGTAACTCTCGACGTTGAGTCGCGACACCATGACGGCCACCGGGTCGGTCGAGTCGAGGCCAACGGCGGCATTGGGCAGCACGCGCGACTGCGCATTCGACGTCGCCGCGAAGAGCATCACTAGCAGCGAGGTGAATGGGAGTCGCGACCGAGTGGCGGCGATGGCGGACCGGCGAACTAAGCGGCGCATGAGAGGGGCGTGTGCAGGAGGGAAGCAGCGGGCCGACGACCCAGAGAAGGTGCGCGACGGGGACGGCGGTGGCCAGACGGCCAGCAATCGGTTCAACACGTATACGCTGGCGGGTGTCCAAGTGCTGTCACCTCGACGTCTGCAATCGATACATGATCGCGCACTGGGATTGGTGGCACTGACCGCACTGCGGATGGCCCGCGAGGCTCGGCGGCCGCCGCCGGGCTTGATTCATCATTCCGACCGCGGCAGTCAGTATGCGTCGGGCGCGTATCGTGCCGAACTGGCCGCCCACGGGAAGATTGCGAGCATGAGCGGCACGGGCAATTGTTACGACACCGACCGTCGCCGAGAGCGTCTTTTCGGCCCTGGAATTCGAGCTGCTCATGCAAAGCGACTGGCACACGAGGGCGGAAGCGCGGCATTCGATTTTTTGATAACATCGAAGTCTGGTACAACCGGAAACGTCGGCATTCCACGCTGGGCTACGTCAGTCCAGCGGAGTACAACGAGCAGTTGCGAGAGGCCGCATGATTCCTATCACTTACGTGTCCACTAAATCGGGCAACCTCAATCTCGAGATACCGCGAGGTCTGGGACGCGCGCTTCGACGCGCTCGACCGCGTGGTCGATGAGCTGAAACACAAAGACAAACTCCGCCGCCACCAGAAGAAATCGAGGACACCATGAATAAACGCACCACCGTGCAACGCAAGTCCGATCGCGAAGTCGTCGTCACGCGCACCGTCGACGCGCCGGCGCGCCTAGTGTTCGAGGCGTGGACCAAGGCCGATCTGTTCAAACAGTGGTGGGTGCCGAAGTCGATGGGCATGACGCTGCGCTCCTGCGATCTGGACGTTCGCGTCGGTGGCGGGTACCGCCTGGTGTTCGGCGCCGATCCCGCGAACACGATGGCGTTCTTCGGGAAATACCTCGAGGTGGTGCCGTCGTCGCGACTCGTGTGGACCAACGAGGAAAGCGGCGACGCCGGACCCGTGACCACGCTCACGTTGGACGAGAAAGACGGCAAGACGCTGATCGTGCTGACCGAGCGCTACCCCACGAAGGAAGCGCTCGATGCCGCCGGCACCGGCGCGCAGGATGCGATGCACGAGACGTTCGGCCAGCTCGACGAGCTGCTCGTCACCCTCGGCGCTACGGCCGGATGATCGTCACGTTGTCCACGCCCGCCTCACTCTTCCGAGAAGAAGTCAGGTCGACCTTCTTGATTTCGTACGAGACACCCCGACGTTGTGATCGAGCATCAAGCCAGCGAGGGTGGGCCCGTCGACGAGCACCACCCGGATCGGCTGTCAATTGCAACCCATTGATATTCCCAACGAGGCCCGGCGGCGAGATACTCGTCGCATCACCCTCACGCGGGAGCGTCGCCGATGGCTGCACGCGTGCAGGCCCGGTCGCCTCGCGATTGGGAAAGAGCCACGCCCCGTGCGCGCCGGCGGGGTCGCGCGCCAATACGACCCCAACAGGTCGAGCGTGCGCGTGGGGAGTGGCACATACCGATCGCGGCCGCCTTTCCCGGCGCGCACATGGATGACCATGCGTGCCCGATCAATATCGCTCGTCAGGAGCGTTATCCCCTCCGTCAGCCGCAGACCGCACGAGGTGATCAGCGTCAGCGTCATCCGCGCCTGCGCATCGCGCACGGCCCCCAACCGCTGATGCACCTCCGCGACGGCGAGCACATTGGGCAGGGTGTGCCGCTTCGCGGGTCGCACGAAATCGAACACGGGCCCCGTGCGCGTGGTTAGCTGTCAGCTTCGCGAAGGTGCGCATTGACGAACTTCCGAGGCGTCAGCACAGCGACGCCCTGCCAGCCAGAGAGCGTGAGCAGATGCTTGTCACCAGAGATGAGCAGCCGGACACCGGAGGCCAGGGCCGCGGCGAGGAACTTGTCGTCGTCCGGATCGGCGCAGACCGGAGCCGGCAGCGGCTGGGCGTTCAGGATGGGGGAATGGAGCGCCAACACGTCGAGAATGGTCGCAAAGTACTGATGACCGTCAGGGTACCGCGTGGCCATCTCTCGCCCAACACGCGCGTACTCCTCAAGGATCGCCGGCGTCAACACGAAGGACACCCGATTACGGGTCCACGCATCAACGATCTGCCCCGGCACCCCGCCGAAGAAAATCCCTGACACCAACGCGTTGGTGTCGAGGATCACTTTCACTTGGCGCGGCGCACCTTGGCGACGGCCTTCGTTACGTCCGACGGCTTCATTCCCGAACGCTTGGCCGCCGCTCGCGCTTGGCGCACCAGGTCCGCAAACTCGGCGCGCGACGGCGCCTCGAGCGTCTTGAAAATGACGACATCCCGGTTGCCCAGGACGACGAATTGGGTCCCGGCCTTCAGACCGAGGCGCTTGCGGATCTCTTCGGGAATGACGACCTGGCCCTTCGAAGAGAGGGTGGTCGTTGCGGTTTCAGTCACGGCATCTCCTGTAGTGGCTTACCAGTAAGATGCACGTGATCGACACGATCGTCAAGCAGAAGGCTTGCCGCTGGACAGCTAACGTAGGGTTCAGTCGCAGCCGAATCAAATAACGCGAGCGCAGCGAGCATACCATAGCTCGGCTGTCAACTGCAACCTTTTGTTATGCGCCTTGGTCCGCATGCAGCAGTCTTTCTTCGAACATCGCGCTCAGTGTGCGCGAAAGCTCGCGGTACGCTGGATCATCCACCGCGAAGTGAATGCGGATCCCTTTCCACTCTGTCGAAGGCATCTCCAGATGAA
>JANOKE010000118.1:0-2612 GCA_031419135.1 Gemmatimonadaceae bacterium | reverse complement strand
CCACGCCTCGACAAGAGTTCGATAATCCAAGAAATCCAGGTCTCGAACATCGAGTCGCGCAGCGCGGCATATGGCCGGTAGTTCCAACCGAAACTGAACGTACCTGTTCGCCATGTCCGCTGCGCCGCGTAGGTTGTCTCGCCCCGCTGTGGTGCGTAGCCAACTGCGAACTGCTGCAACGGCGCTGCGGACATCGTTGTGGTGGGCGCGAATGTCCTGTCCGCCTGTGTCCGAGCAGAAAATCTGGTAACGGTATTGATCGCGATCGAGAACGAGGCATGACTTACGCGCGTGATGCGATCCGCCGAAGCGCTTCGCGCCGAGGAAGATGCCAAGCTCGAGGGGCATATTGAATCGCGGCAGGTGATTCTTACTGTCGAGTGTCACACGCGATAAGTCATGAATGCCGAAGCGACATTCGCCGATGATGTCGAGCAACTTTTCGAGGCGGACCCGACTGCTATCATCCTCTTCTCTGGCGCCGCGCGCAACGAAGCCGCAATCGTGAACTGCGAAAACGAGCGCGTCGAAGAGCTTCTTGTAGCGGCGGTCAAACGGGACGTTGACGAAAACGCCCTCGCGACGATTGGCCAAGGGCTACGCGATCCGGCGCGACTTCTTCGCCGCGGAGGATTTCTTCTTCGGGGACGGCCGACCACTCGAGTTCGTCGCATCGCCACCGACGCCGAAGTGCCCGAGATACCGCTTAAGAGACGAGGCGGATGCCTTCTTGGGAGCGCCGACCGCATTCTTCGCGGTCGCCGAACGTGCCTTCTTCACCCTAAGAACCGCCTTGCGCGCGGCGCTGCGGCTAAGCGTGACAGAGGAGGGAGGGCGTGACGGCATGATATACGCAATCTATCACTCTCGAGAGGAGCGCCACAACCGGAGGCGCTGCCCTGAGCATGCAGCCGCTCGGCGCCCATTCGAGCATTTCGGTGCGAGTGCGTCGGCGCCGGTGTTGTACAAGCAGTTCGGGATTTCGGCGGAGAAGGTGGCGGAGGCGGCGCGGAGAGTGGTGGGGCATTGGGACTGACCGGGTTTCGATCGTCGCAGGCGGCCAGTGGCATCGTGGCCGTGACGATCGTGAAGATGCGTCGGATCATATGTACCCCATCGAAGTAGTAGCGTCAGCGGGATCGATGTGCGGATTGCGTATTGAGACGCGGCTGACGGAGCACACGATGCGGTTGTCGGATGACGCCCTCCATGCGTCGGACGACGCAATCGGTAGGTGGCGATGAAGTAGTAGCGGTTCGGCGGCCTGCGTACCGCTCCCGTCTCCGTCACGGGCTGTGCGTCCAAAACTGTGGACGAGCTCGGTAAGATAGGGAATGTGAGTAGACGTCTGACTGTTCCGCGTCCACGATTGGGCGAGATGGAGTGGTGAGTCGGTGCGCAGCTTGGCTCAACACGGGACGACAGACAACGGAGGAGTTATGGGCTGGACATGTCCGAAGTGCAACAGCGCGAATATCACGTTGGGCGCGCACCCGTGCCCCGTCGACATCGCCGCGGCGAAGGCTGCCGCTGATGCACAGGCAGCTCGCGCGGCTGCAGCAGCTGCGGCGGGGCCCAAGGGTGGCGGGCCACCTCCGGGCCCTCCGCCCATGCTCCGTCCCGTGATTCGTGACATCGCTGCCGAACGACTCAAACGTGAACTCTCCACCATGGGTGCCGCCGATCAGTTGTTCAACGTCGGGCTGCAGCTCAAGGCGGGAATCCCGGTGGACATCCTGTCGAAGTGGGACGAGGCGATCCGGAGCTACAACGCCGATTCCGTGGGAAGTACGGTTGGGCGGGAGTGGCCGAAGTTTCGGCGCGCTTACACGGTAGGTGATCTCGCGAATCTCGATCTCGCTGGTCACCAGGCGAATATCAATGCGATCTGGGAGGATTGCGCCGAATTCTTCCCGTATGACACGCACGTGGCGAACATGATCGATCCCGCACCGGGGAATACTCCCTCGTCGCTTTCACAACCAGCGCTCCGCGCCTTCGCGCAGCGTGGCATCTGCTTTCGTTGTGACACGCGCACACCCGCAAGCGTGACCCAGTTCGGATTTTCTCCGGCGTATGCGCTGGACGCCTACACGCCGGCCGAAACGCGTGGGACGATCATGACGACCTGCTGTCGCGATGGCACGGCGCGGCGGGCGGCATACTGGAAGGGGAACCGCGACATCATCAGCGAAACGGCGATTTGTGTTTCGCGCTCGCTGCGCGGCTGCGGCAAGTTCCCCACGCCGGCAACCACGGGGACCGCGCACATCTATGCCTTCAAGCTCCCAACGAGCCTTGCCGGCTTTGACACGGAACGCCGTCAGGTCACAACCGGGGGCCGCTGGCTGCCGGGCGAGAAAGCGTTTGGGGGTATCGACGCTGCCTGCATGATCGCACACGTCGAGATTCGCAAGAACGGTCACACGGGTCCGTCGGCTACTGCGTGGGAAACGTACTCCTACACGGTCTTACGGAATGCGTGGACGTTCAGGAGCGCGTCGGCCGAAGACCAGGCGTACCTCACTGCCGAGCTGACGGCGCTCACGGGTGGACAGGACAACACGACGGTTACCGTGCTCCGAGCAGAGGACTTCGATACGGCGAATTGA
>JANOKE010000117.1:0-3518 GCA_031419135.1 Gemmatimonadaceae bacterium | reverse complement strand
TCGTATTGGACGCGGCGGTGCGGTAGAGCTGCGCGTCGCCGCGCCGAAAACAGGATGGCCATATGAGGCCGTCGTGGCAATTCCCGTCGGCTGGACATTCGAGCCCGGGTCAACGCGTCAGCTCGACGCGCCGCTCGCCGATCCGCAGGTGCGTGTCGAACGCTCGGGACGACGGTATCTGCACTGGGGCGACGTGCGTGGCCGAACACACCTGCGCGTGCGACTGGTTCCGGAAACGCGGAGCAACGGGCAAGTCGTGCGCGTAGCGACCGCTCGTCGCGCAGGTGAAACGAGCACGAACAGCCAGGCCGTTCTGTTGACGGGACCCGGTGTCGAAATTTTCGCGCCGGCGGATGGCGCGGTGTTTTCAGGTGATCGGTTGTTTGTCGGAGTACGTGGCGAGGCCGGTGCCCCGGTGACGCTGTTCGATGGCGACTCGATTGTCGCGCGCGGAACGATTCGCGTGGACGGCATCTACGACTTCGTGTCGGTGGCCCTCGCCCACGGTCCGCATCGCCTGCGTGTGCTGACCAGGAACTCATGGGGCCAGCAACGGTGGGACTCGGTGTCCGCGCACGTGAGTGGGTCTCCAACCACCATTGCATTGTCACCGGATTCGCTGCGCATGATCGCCGACGGTCGCAGCGTCGCGGTGCTGCGGGCGCGCGTGGACGACCAGTGGGGTGTGCCGGTGACGCGCGGCGCCTTGGTGACGGTTCGCGCCAAGGGCGTGACCGTGGTGAGTGCGGATGCGGACCGTTCATCGGTGGGCGTACAGGTGGAGTCGGATTCGACGGGTTGGCTTGAGGTTTCCGTCGCTGCGTCGCGCGAGGTTGGCGTGGGCTCGGTTGAACTCTCGGCAGACGTTGGCGCCTCGGTCGCGCACATTATGCTCCTTCCCGCCGTGCGCTCGCTCATCGCGACCGGGGCAGGTCTTGTGGGTGTTGGCGCCGCGCAGGACGGCTACGGCGCCGTGACCGCGCAAGGCCGGCTTGGTGACCGTACGGCACTCAACCTGGCATACGATTCGCGCCGTCTCGACGCCGGGAGCGAGAATTTCGGGCGTACGCAGAATCCGCTCGAAGAGTCGCAGTACCCGCTGCTTGGTGACGCCGGCGAACGCCGCTCCACCGGAGCCTCGCGCAACCGACTGTCCGCGCGACTCGAGCGTGGGCAGGATTGGCTGGCGTTCGGAGACCTCACGACCAGCGGATTCGCCAGTGCAACGCAACTCACAAGCTACCGCCGCGCGCTGTCCGGCATCGCGACGCGCATGGCGACCGGACCCGTGGAGTGGCAAGGCTTCGCAAGTTCCACCCAACAGCGACTCGGGCAAGTGCAGCGGCGCGGTACCGGAAGCTCGGGCCCGTATCTGCTCGATGGTGACATTGTGCCTGGCACCGAGCTGGTACGACTGGAGTCTCGCGCCGTGGGGAACGCCGCGCGCGTTGTTTCGCAGCAGGCCCTGGTTCGCTTTCTTGACTATCAGATCGACTATCAGACCGGTACGCTGCTCTTCAAGCAGCCGGTGACCGCCGTCGATCCGTCCGGCAATCCGTTGTTTGTAGTAGTGACGTTCGAAACGCGCGGCGCGGGCGACCGACGCACGTTGTGGGGCGTGCGCGCGATCGGCGACGTCAAGCAGTCGCTGGGTGTGCGCTCCGGAGCGCTCGACACGTTGCTCCTGGCCGCGACCGCGATTCGTGACGGCGCCGACGGTGGTGTGGCGATGACCGGCGGCGACGTCACCATCATTGTGCGTCGCGCGCTCGCGATACACGGCGAACTGTCGCGTTCGCAGTCGGCCGATTCCAGTGGCACGGCGTTTACCCTGGGCGTTGCCTTGCGCTCACCCGACGGCGCGAAGACACTGTCTGGCGCCTGGACGCGAATTGGCGCCGGCTTCACCAATCCCTCGAGTCTGGCATTACGTGCTGGTGATGCGGAACTGCGGTTGGCCGCTGCGTACCGGAAGAACGGCACACGCTTCTCGCTTGAACGCGAGGAACAGACATTCGGCGCGCAAGGCGTCCGTCGTGAACGCACGTCAGGCGGGGTCACGCAGTCGCTCACCAACGCCGTAAAGATCGATGCTCGAATCGCTGACGACCGGTTTGCCGCGGTCGCCGGTGCGCGGAACGACCTGTCGCTGGCGCAAGAGATCAAGGTCAACTGGGCCGCGTCCAAACGGATTGCCTTGTGGGGCGAGGGGCGGCGTCATCTCACCAACATGACTTCGCAGTCGCGCCCCGACATGCTGGGCGCTGGCCTGAGCCTCGCACTCACGCCGGACGTGTCGCTTGAAGCACGGCACCGGCACGTCTCCAACGACAGCGCTTCGTACGCCATCACCAACATGGGTGTGCGGGCGCGTGTCGTGACGGGCACCGATGCGTGGTCGTCGTATCAGCTTGCCGGGGCCAACGGCGCCTACAACGCAGCGATCGTCGGGTTGAACAACCGACTGTCGGTAGGCCGCGACTGGACGCTGCACAACATGTTCGAAAGACGGCACGGTGTGGGCCGATCCCTCCAGGCCGATCCGGTTCGTGCCCTGCCGTTCCTGCAACAGGAAGAGGACTACTGGACGCTGGCCACTGGCGCCGAGTTCGTTCGCAAAGACGCGCCGTATCGTGTCAGTGGTCGAGGGGAGTATCGCGACGGTGCGGAGCGATCGTCCCGCATCGCAACACTGGCCGGCGACCTCGCGTTGAATCGCTCGCTGGTTGTGTTGTCACGACAGGAAGTGGTGTGGAGCCAGCAGTCGGCAGTGTCCGCATCGACGGTCAGCAGCCGCACCTCCTCGCTCTGGGGATTGGCGTTTCGGCCACGGTTCACGAATGCCCTCAACCTGCTTGGCAAGTTCGAGTGGGTGGACGCAACCAACCCGGCGGGTTCCGGCGTGCTGGCACGGCGTGGTTCCGAACAACGACTCATCGGCGCACTGGAAGGGATCTGGATGCCGACCGCGCCGTTGGAGCTAACCGCGCGCGTGGCCACACGCCGCACGGTCGCGGCGCAGCCATCGGCCGAGGCAGGCGCGTTGCGCGAGCAGGCGAACTTTGTGGGCTGGCGCGCCAACTACAGCCTCAATAGCCGCGTCGCGCTCCGCAGCGACGGACGATTGTTGATGGAGCGCACCACCGGAACATCGCGCTGGGATTTCGCGCCCCAGGTTGCGCTGTCGCCAACACCGGTGCTGGAGATTGCCGTTGGTGTTCGCGTCGGTGACCTGCGAGACCCCGACTTCGCGGCCTCCGGCGGGCACGGCGCGTTCATCACGTTTGGGACACGCTTTACCGAAGGCACCATGACCGGCGTGGCGCGGTTCTGGCGCGAGCGGTTCAACGATCGGTGAGAGTCGTGACTAGCGCGGGTGGCATTGAACTCCTCGGTCGGGCGATGACGAGGGGGGGCGCGGCAGTTCCGGTCGAATCGAAGCAGCATGCTCGCCCGATGCCTCTCCGGATGCGAATGGCCATGCCATGGGCGCTGCTGGCGTTCGCCGGACTGTTGGC
>JANOKE010000116.1:0-9112 GCA_031419135.1 Gemmatimonadaceae bacterium | reverse complement strand
CCCCCTCCCGCGCCGATGTGCAGGCTCGCCTGCAGGCAGTCCAAGCCGAGATTTTCGGATTGGGCGTTCGGCGCTTGGCACTGTTTGGGTCGGTCCGCCGGGACACAGCGCGTCCGGACAGTGACGTCGACTTGCTCGTCGAGTTTGAGCCCGAGCAGAAGACGCTCGCGCACCTCGTTGATCTCGGGGATCTCCTCGAGTCGGTGCTCGGACGGCATGTCGAGCTCGTCACGGTCGAGGGTCTGTCGCCCTTCTTGCGCCCGCACATCCTCGCGGACGCCATGGATGTCGTACGAGCCGCGTGAGGTGCTTCGGCACATCCTCGCCGAGGTGGACTTTCTCATCGAGGTGCGGGCGACGCTGACGCGGCAGGTGTTGGATGAGGACCCCATCCTGCAACGCGCCGTTGTCCGGAGTCTCGAGATCATCGGCGAGGCGTCGAAGCGACTGCCAGCGGCGATGCGCAACGCGAACCCCGCGGTGGAGTGGCGTGCGATGGCGCGAATGCGCGACCGACTGATCCATGACTACTTCGGCGTGGACCTCGATATCGTCTGGCGCGTGCCGCAGTCGAACATTCCGGCGCTGCAACAGGAAGTGCGCTGCATTCTGGGCGCAAGCTAACGGCGGTTGGTGCAGATGGCCGCGTCAGGGAAGCAGGGCGGGCGCGATCACGTCGCACGCATACCCACACACTCCACGAGCGCCCGATGGAGCACATAGCCCGCGCCGCTCGCTTCGTAGCACGCGTGCATCTCGCCGTCGCGCGCCATGCTTCCAGGCCGATGCTCGCTGGGCAAGACCACGGTAGTTTTACCGAATGAGCCTCGTGTTCGAGTGGGATCCCGAGAAGGCCGCGGCCAATGCCCAGAAGCATGGCGTCCGGTTCGAAGAAGCGGCCACGGCGTTCGCCGATCCCTTGTCGGTCACGATCAGCGACCCCGACCATTCTGTCGGTGAGGCGCGGTACATTCTGATTGGTCGATCACTGGTCTCCCGATTGCTCGTGGTGGTTCACCTTGAACGAGGCGCTCGTGTGCGCCTCATCAGCGCCCGTTTGGCGACGCGGCGCGAACGTCGAGTCTATGAAGAAGCCGACTAGCAAGCCCAAGCCAGCTCCACAGGAGCCGGCAGAAGATGGAATGCGCGCGGAGTATGACTTCAGCCAAGGTGTGCGTGGGAAGTACGCGAAGCGCTTTGCCAAGGGCACGAACCTTGTGTTGCTTGAACCCGATGTCGCGGCCGCGTTTGGAGACGGCGACTCGGTCAACCGCGCGTTACGTGCCCTCCTGGAGATTGCGCCCGGGCGGCGGCCGGTGCGCGCACGCCGCCGCCCGGCCTGACCCGCGTTGCGGCTGACACTGCGACCCACCGTCGGCGAGCAGGAACGAGATCGAGCAGCCACAGTGCAGCCGACGCATTTTCGTTAGCCGCACACGGATCGAGAACGGACATGGACAGACAGGACGAATTGTTTGAACGAGAAGACGGCCGCTACTACGCGGTGGACAAGGTCGGCACAGGAATCGGCTCGATCGCCACATCGGAACGCTTGGGACGCAAGGTGGTCTCTTTTGGACTGCCATCAGGGCCGGCACTCTTTCTTCATCTGGCGAATCGCGCCTTCCTCCAGGTGCGGACCGTCGATCCACGAACCCTTTTCGACGCGCATGAACAAGGCATTTGGCCAGACTCCCAGGGACCACTCTTCGATTATCTCGAGAGCTGTGTCGCTCACGTCGTCTTTTCGTTCACTGCTATCGAAGCCTTCGCGAATGAGGCGATTCCAGAGTCGTTCGTGTACACCGTGCAGCGGGATGAGGGCACCGCGACGCTCAGCAAGGCTGACATCGAACGACGGATTGGCCTCGACGAGAAGCTGGATACGATCCTCCCCTCCGTTCTCTCGGTTCCGAGTCCAAAGGGGACGAGGCCTTGGGAGAAGTACCGCACCCTGAAGAAACTTCGCGACCGTCTGGTCCATCTCAAGGCGGTCGACAGGCGCGCTTCGGGACCTGAGGATGAAACAGTCTGGGGAGCGCTCCTGAAGTCGCACGGCCGCGCCTGGTGTAACGACGCTCATGCTGTAATTGGCTACTTCGAGCCTGCCGTCCGGAACCGACGATGGTATGGAAAGTATCCGTACGAGTGACGATGCCGGCCAGCATTGCTT
Organism: Gemmatimonadaceae bacterium; assembly: GCA_031419135.1. Taxonomy (GTDB): domain Bacteria; phylum Gemmatimonadota; class Gemmatimonadetes; order Gemmatimonadales; family Gemmatimonadaceae; genus Gemmatimonas. The sequence goes on along the minus strand of JANOKE010000116.1, from coordinate 6,939 downwards.
GCTGCCGATAGCCGAGTTACGGTTGGCGCGCTGCACGCGCTCTATTCGAATCGGCTGCAGCAGAAGCTGGACGTTGATATGACTGCGCTGGTGTCAAAGGTTCAGCTTTTTACGAACATGAGTAGGTATCCATGGGACGACGTGGACCCCAGGCAGCATCGACGGTTGATCCTGCTGATATACGCCGATGACCAATTCGCATTGGCCGCGCGGCACGAAGCGGATTCGTCGGGAGCTGACTCATTCTCGACGCGGGGATCCCGTTCCTGCTGGTAATTGCACGGGCCGCATACCGTGGTCGGGAGTGCTCGCACATCGAGGCTCGGCGCCACACGCCGTACCAGGACCATCGCTTTAGACCGTGCCGACGGGTTCGAGATCGCGCATCACGGTCCAGTGAAATCCGACGAGCTCGCGCGCCACCGCGACGTCTGCGATCTGCGGCCGCTTCCGATACGACAGGTGATTGTACCGCAGGCGAGCAATTGATCGCCGCTGCAATGGGCGGGTTATGCAGTTTGAGCGGAACCTCCCAATGTGGGGAAATGACCTCTTGCCTTTTCGCCGAGACGCCGAGCAAACTATGGGTATGCCAGCTGCCATCCAGCACCGTTGGACCGCGGACGAAGTACGAGCGCTTCCCGACGTGCCGGGTCAGCGCTTCGAGGTCGTGGATGGGGAACTGTTGGTGAGCCCCAGCCCCGTTCGGCGGCATCAGAAGGTGGCCTTTGAGCTGGCGGTTATCCTGCGCGAATACCTGTTGGCATGCCAAGGCGGTGAGGTGCTCATGGCGCCATCCGACTACGAACTCGATGGCTTCACGATGGTGCAGCCCGATTTGTACGTGGTTCCGCTTGTCGACGGCAGCATGCCAGACGTGCAGCAGGGACCGGATGAGGCATTCCTGTTCGTCGAAGTGTTGTCGCCCAGCACCGCACGTTCAGATCGTGTGGTGAAACGTGAGCGTTATCAGCGCCAGGGCATCGAGTACTGGATCGTTGACATCGATGCGCGCGTGATCGAGCGGTGGCAGCCGAATGCATTGCGGCCTGACATGCTTGCTGAACAGTTCGAATGGCAGCCGATCGCCGCGACGTATCCGTTGGTGGTTGACCTGCCCGCATTCTTTGAGCGAGTGCTCGGCAAGGCGGGCTAGCCGAAGAAAGGCAACTGTCAGGGCCGAGTGGGCGGGCAATTGATGGCGACCGCAATGAGCGGGTTATGCAGTTGGAGCGGAACCTACCAATGTGGGAAATGACCTCTTGCCTTTTTGCCGAGACGCCGAGCAAACTATGGGTATGCCAGCTGCCATCCAGCACCGTTGGACCGCGGACGAAGTACGAGCGCTTCCCGACGTGCCGGGTCAGCGCTTCGAGGTCGTGAACGGGGAACTGTTGGTGAGCCCCAGCCCCGTTCGGCGGCATCAGAAGGTGGTGTTCAAACTGGCCGTAATGTTGGAGCAATACCTCGAAGAATCCCAGGCTGGATCTGTGCTGATATCACCGTCGGACTACGAGCTTGATCAATTCTCACTCGTTCAGCCCGATGTATATGTGGTTCCGCTTGTCGAAGGACGCGTGCCAGACGAACAGCGTGGACCCGACGAAGCGATCTTGTTCGTCGAAGTGTTGTCGCCCAGCACGGCACGCCACGATCGTGTGGTGAAACGTGAGCGTTATCAGCGCCAGGGCATCGAGTACTGGATCGTTGACATCGACGCGCGTGTGGTCGAACGATGGCTGCCGAATGCATTGCGGCCTGACATGCTTGCTGAACAGTTCGAATGGCAGCCGATCGCCGCGCCGTATCCGTTGGTGGTTGACCTGCCCGCATTCTTTGAGCGAGTGCTTGGCAAGGCGGGCTAGCACGCAGCAGCACTCCCGGCTTGGCCGCCTTTGCGGCAAACGTGCTGAGATCGTTGCGCTGGCGGACGAGGCCACGAATAACATCCTTTCAGCGACAACCCGTTAGTGTCCTCATCGATCGTATCAATGATCGTGTCGGCACCAAGACCATTGTCCCCGAGATGCGCCAGTGATTCATCGATTCGTCGCCCTAACCGTTGTCACGCTCACACTGGTAAGCTCGCCTGCCGCCGCTCAGCGGGGCAATCAGATGCCAAAGGCATCCGCGGCACCGTTCTCCGTCGTCGAAGCCAGCATCCCTGAGCTGCAGGCCGCACTCGCCGCGAAGCGCGTCACCTCACGGCAGCTCGTCGAGCAATACCTTGTGCGAATCGCCATGTACGACCGCCAGTTACGCGCCACGATCACGGTGAATCGGGTTGCGCTGGCCGACGCGGATATGCTCGACCGCGAGCGCGCTCAGGGTCGGCTGCGAGGGCCGCTGCACGGTATCCCGATCGCGCTCAAGGACAACATCCATACGATCGGGCTGCGAACGACTGGCGGTGCCCTGGCCTTCGCTGATCTCGTACCCCCGTATGACGCCACGCTGACGAAGAACCTGCGGGATGCCGGCGCGATCATCATTGCCAAAACGCAGCTCACCGAACTTGCCAACTGGGCAGCAAGCGACATGCCCGGTAACTATTCGGCTGTCGGGGGACATGGGCTCAATCCGTACGATACGCGACCCGATCCGCGTGTTGGCGTCGACGATGGTCGCGGAGTGCTGAGCACTGGTGGATCCTCGAGTGGTACGGGCACGGCCGCCTCGTTCTGGCCCGGCGATGTGGGTACGGACACCGGCGGCTCGATCCTCAACCCGGCCAACGCGACCATGATCGTGGGGATCCGCCCCACCACCGGGCGGCTGAGTCGCTATGGCGTTATCCCCATCACGGCCGATCAGGACACGCCGGGACCAATGGCGCGCAGCGTTACCGATGTCGCCATCATGCTCGGCGGGATGGAAGGCGCTGCGCCGGACCCGAACGATCCGGCCACGGCGGTTTGCACGCCGCCCGCAGGACGAGACTATACCAAATTCCTTGACTCGAAAGCACTGAAAGGCGCGCGCATCGGTATTCCGCGCGCGTTTTTCTACGACACCATCACCGCCGGGACAAGCAAGACGCCGCGTGGTGGACTGTCTGCCGCACAGCAATCCGTGATGCGTGAAGTGATTGGCGTACTGAAGGCACAGGGCGCGGTCGTCGTCGATCCAGCGAATGTGCCCAGCGTGATGGCACGCGACACCGCGGACAACTTCACGGACTTCCCGTACTGTCAAACGGCCGACCACGGGCGCGGTCGCAACGCGCAATGCTCGACCGTGTTCACGTACGGCATGAAACGCGACTTCAATGTGTGGCTCGCGAGCCTTGGTGATCGGGCACCGGTCGCTTCGCTCACTGCGCTTCGCGAATGGAACCTCGCGCACCAGCGCATGGGCGCGATCAGATACGGGCAGACGCGCCTCGATCTCTCCGACGAGATGGACCTGCGCGTTGACCGTGCACGGTATGAGGCCGACCGCCGCAAGGACATCCGCTTGGCGATCACACAGGGGCTTGCTGTGGCACTCGAGGGGCAACGACTCGACGCGCTGCTCTTTCCTGGGACTTCGGGGTCGGATATGGCGGCGCGTGCTGGCTATCCCTCGATTGCGGTGCCGTACGCGTTGATCGCCGCCACAACACCGGCGAATCCGCTATTTCCTGTGGGCTTCGAGTCGAAACCAAGGCCATTCGGGGTGCAGATCCTCGCCGGCAAATGCGCGGAGCCAAAGATCATTGGGCTTGCGTATGCCTTTGAACAGGCGACGAAAAAGCGCGTGCCGCCGCCTGGTTATCCGTGATCCCGTACAAGGGCACGTTTACAATCAATTCGACACGCGAATTTCTGTGCGTTGCGTCGATACCTGCCGCTTCCAAAGGTCATAATCGTTCCAGCAAGCGAGTCATCTTTCTATCATGTCAATTGCCGTGTTTGAGGCTCCCTACTCCTTGGGCATGCGCGCCACCTGTTCCGCCGTTGCGCGCAGCATCGCATCGAGCGCTGCCCGATCGTGATACACCCCGCGCAACACCACGCCGTAAATCGCGCGCGTGGCCGAAATGTCCTGCAGCGGATTGCGGTCGAGAATCACCAGGTCGGCCGCGTGCCCGCGGGCGATCGTGCCATGTCGGGCGGTCCGGTCGAGGAATCGCGCGCCGTTGATGGTGGCGCCCTGCAGCGCCTGCAACGGCGACAGTCCCGCTTTCACCATTAGCTGCAGTTCGTCGTGCAACCCTACACCGGGATAGTCGAACGAATTGAGGAATCCCGCATCGGTGCCGGCGAGTATCATGACGCCCGCCTGTTGCAGCATGGGCAATCGCGCGCTGGTGAAGTCGAACATCTGATGACGTCTGGCGATCGCGGCCGCATCAGCGGTGGCGGCACGATCGACCCGACCCTGATACGTCGCGCGCAATCCAGGACCGATGTACTTGAGGTACTCGTCGTTGGCGTGCGTTTCCGTATCCAGCCAGGCCAGCGTGCGACTGATGTTGAGCGTAGGGGTGATGGCCGTGCCGCGCTGTGCCATCAGTTGGTAGGTGGCCATGGCGGTGGCGGAATCGAACGACGCAATCATGTCGCGGGCCGGTGGTTGGCCGGTCCGCTCGCTGCCGGCGCGCACCGCGTACGACAGGTGTTCGATGGAGCTCAATCCCAACTCCACGGCCTCACGCACTGGCACCGTGACCGGAATGTGCGCCGAGCTCTTGAGCCCCCGCTTGCGAATCTCTCCCAGGGCGTACCGGAAGAGATCGGGTTTGAGCGTGTTGTCGGTGAGTTTCACGAAGTCCACGTGCATGGCTTGCAGCTTGTCGAGGGCACTGTCCACGCCGGCGCGTGTGTCTACCTCCTGGTCACCTGGCCAGATGGAATTGATGCCTTCGATTTTTGGCCCCGAAGTGAAAATGGTGGGACCGGCAAGCGTGCCACGCGCAATGGAGTCGCGCCATGCCAACACGGTTTCCGACAGGTCACCCGCTGCATCGCGCACAGCCACAATGCCATGAGCCACGAACAGCGGCATCAGCGCGCGATTCTCGGTGATAAGCGCAGGGCCACCGCCAAAATGCATGTGCATGTCCCACAACCCCGGAATCACGTATCGCCCGCCGACATTCACCGTCTGCCGTGCGCGAACGCCGGTCGCGCTGCGCGCGTTGCCGATTGACACAATCGTGTCACCGCGGATGGTGATGGAACGACCAGCGCTGACGACGCCAGACTGCACGTCAATCACGCGGGCATTGGTGACGAGCAGGTCGACGGACGGTCGTTGCGCGTGGATATGCATGAGCGGGAGGTACGCGGCGGCGACGGCGGTGCCGATAAATCGAAGTCCTGAGGCCACGGGCAGTCCCTTGGTTGGCCGTATGCGATCGGTGGCGTGGAGAATTTTCGGACGCGTGAACCCGTCGCCGCGCCCTGAACGTAATTTGTCTTGATGGCCTCCTCCCTGCCCACCACGCCCGTCTGGCGCACCGACCTTGAAGGATTGCGCGGCCTCGCCGTGCTGCTGGTCGTGTGCTTCCACGCGGGGTTCCCCGCGTGGGGTGGCGCGTTCGTGGCAGTGGACGTGTTCTTCGTGCTGTCGGGGTTCTTTCTCACCAGCACGCTTACGCGACTGGTGGTGGCGAACAATGGACTTGACCTGAGCGATGTGTATGGGAAACGCGTGTGGCGTCTGATGCCATCCATGGCGCTGGTCCTGCTTGCCACGCTGGCGATGACCATGCTGCTGTTTGCACCCATCGACCGCGCCGCGGTTGCCTCGGCCATGCAGCCGGTGGCGTTCTTCACGGGCAACCTGGCCATGGCCGCCGACGGGGTGAACTATTTCTCAGCCGGCGCGAATCCGCTGCTGCACACCTGGACACTGGGCGTCGAGTATCAGCTGATGTTGTTATTCCCGGCGCTCGTCATGGTACTGGCCTGGATCGGTAAGCGGCGAGCGATCGACTCAACAACCGATGACGCGCGTCGGGTACTCGTGATGAGGACGGTGGTCAGCGGCATCGCGCTTGCCGGTGTGTTGTCGTTCGTGGTGTCGGTGTGGATGAGCGGGAGCGCCCCCGCATGGTCCTATTTCGGTCCGCACACGCGACTGTGGGCCTTTGCCGCCGGCGGCGTGCTGGCGTTTGTCGTGGGTAGCGGTCAAAGTGTATTTGCGTCGTCGCGCTCCATCACGATCGCGCAACTGGTGGGACTCGCCGCGATCATCGCTCCCTCGATGCTGTACGATCGGAGCATGCCGTATCCCGGCGCGATCGCGCTGGTACCGGTGACTGGCACTGTCCTGCTGCTTGCCGGCGGAACGCGGGCGGGCGACACGCCGGTTGGTCGCGCGTTGTCATTTACTGCGCTCAGGTGGATTGGACGCGTATCGTATGCGTGGTACCTGTGGCACTGGCCGCTCATGGTGCTGGGTGGCGTCCTGATGCCAACTCTCGGCCCGTGGGGACGCTTGGCGTGGGGTGTTCTCGCGTTGCCGTTGGCGTGGCTTACGCAGCGCTACATCGAGCAACCGGCACACACGCATCTGGTGCCACGCTTGCGGACGCAGGAGCCCTTCATCTTGACTGTCGGCGCCAGTATAGCCTTGATGCTCATCGCGAACGTGGCTGAGCGCCGAACCACGCGCATCGTGGAGCAATCGGTGCATCGCACCTTCGCTGCCGCGCGCGCGGATCGCATGGAGCACGACTGTTGGGTGTCCTCGATCGAGAAAGATCCCGGCACGCCGTGTGCCTTTGGCAACGCGCGCTCGCACACCACCTTCGTGCTGCTGGGTGATTCGCACGCCGAACATTGGCTTGGCGGACTTGATCGCGCTGGACGCGAGCGCGGTTGGCGTTCCTGATTTAAGTCGGAGGTGATAGCGGGAGATGGTGAGCCTGTTGACACCTCCTCTGCGTCTCCGAGTCTTTGCGCCTCTGCGTTAACCGCGAGAGCGTCAAGTCGCCAATCATCACAAGGC
>JANOKE010000115.1:0-2202 GCA_031419135.1 Gemmatimonadaceae bacterium | reverse complement strand
GACTGGGCAAGCTGGCACGACGCACCATAGAGTTCCGTCGCGCCGCCGGCATCGCCACGCTCACGCGCAAGGTGCGCGAGGTTATACAGCGCACTTAGCCGATGCGGCTCGTTGTTGACCGAGGTGTACAGTCGGAGCGTCTCATCGAAGCGCTGCCGTGCCTCGCCGAATCGCCCGGTCTTCATGAGCAGCACGCCCAGATTCATCGAGGCCAGCGCGGTCAGGTCCGCCGCTTTGATTTCTCTTCCCAATTCAAGCGCCGTGGCATACGCCTGTTCCGCTGCAGGATGGTTGCCCGCCCGGTCACACGCCACGCCGATATTGATCTGGCACCGAAGCTGCCCGCGTCGATCGTGCAAGTCGCCGAAGATGTCGAGCGCCAGCCGATAGTGCTGTACAGCGGCGGCGGGCGCCGCGAGCAACACCGCCGAGCCCAGACGCATCATCGCGTCCGCATCGAGTGACAGATTCCGCAGGGGCGCCGCTTCGATGATCGCTTCCCGGGCCGCGGCTTCTGCGGCGATATCATCACCCAGGCGAGCGTGCACCTGCGACAGCATCATCAGGATGGCCACCGACTCCACGGGATCGCCCGCGCGGCGCGCCGCCGCATGGAGCGTCGAACAGGCGCGCAACACATCGGGTGCCGACGCGCCCCGCAGCAGCCGCAGCCGCTCGTGCATGCGTCGGGCTGGCCGCGAGATGCACAGCTCTTCGGCACCGGCAGCGAATGAGGTAAGGAGCAGCATGCACTGCGATTCGGCATGTTCGTAACGCCCCACGACTTCATCGAGGTTGGCCTGACGCCAGAGCACATCGGCGTTCTGGGCGAGCGTACGCGCGTGACGGGCGGCCATCGCAAGACACGCCGCGGCCGCGTCATGCGCATACACCAGCATCGCGCGATCGGCGGCGAGGAGGGCGTAGCGATTTGCCTCGGGCGCACACCCCGCGCGATCAAAGTGTTCGGCGATTTCGGCCGGCGCCGTGTGCCCCTGCTGTTCGAGCTCACGGGCCACACGTTCATGAACCCGACGCAGTCGCAACGGACTCCCTGCGCGGCGCAGCGCGTCGGCCAGCAGTCCGTGTGTGAATTCGAACGCGGCGGGCCCACGCTCCTCAAGCGGCGCGAGGACCATGGCGCGCACGCCGTCGTCGAGCGCGTCGAACACCAGGTTTTCGCTGATCGCGAGCGCACTGATCAGCAAATCCGCATCGAATGCCGTGCCGAAAACCGCTGCAGCGGTCAGCACGTCACGCGTACTGTCCGCGAGGCGGCCCAGCCGACGGGCGAGCAACTCGCGCACCGCCGTCGGCAGGGACGCGTCGGGCAATGGCTCGAATCGCCATGTGCCTTCGTCAAACCGCAATCCGCCGTCGTCGCTGAGCAGGCGCAGGGTCTGTACCGCAAACAACGGATTGCCTTCGGTTTGCGCCAACACGTGATCAACGAGTGCCGCCTCGGGCGTCTGTCCGCTCAATGCGCTCCGCAGCCAGTGCTCCATCTCGTCGCGGGAGAGTCGGCCGAGGTCCATCTCCGAGAAGTTCTCATTGCGGGACAGGCGTGCCACGCGTTGCGCGCCGTCCGGCGGGAGATCCTCCCGGCGGATCGTGAGGCACAGTAGCAGACGCTGGTCGGCAAGTCGTGGCACGAGCAACTCGAGCACGTCCCACGTCTCGGCGTCGGCCCACTGCATGTCGTCGAGGATGACCACCAACGGTCGGGCCTGCGCGGCGGCCGTCAGGTACTCTTCGATTTCCTGAATGAGCGTATAGCGCGCCGAATTGGCGATACCTCCCGTGCCGGCCGCATTCGCAGCGGGTGCACCAAGCCCAGGCACCAGCCTGCCCAGCTCGCGCCACGGACGGGCTGGCACGATGTCGAGCGCGTGGATCGCGCCGATGATGTCGGTCCACGGCCCATACGGAGGGCGAACATCGGCTTCAAGGCAGCGGCCAAACAAGAGCGAGCCGGCGCGCACGCCCACGTCTGGTGCGAGCTGCCGCAACAGCGTGGATTTACCCACGCCGGCTTCGCCAACCACGGAGAGCACGCCAGGCGATCCACTGCAGGCCGCATCGAGCAGTCGTCGAATGCGCTGTCGCTCGCTCGCCCGACCGACAAATGTATCGAGGAGCAGTGCGGCTTCATTCGTGACGCCAGCGCTGCCGGCCGCGGTGACGGAATTGCGACCACGCCGC
>JANOKE010000114.1:0-10256 GCA_031419135.1 Gemmatimonadaceae bacterium | reverse complement strand
TGAGCAAGTACAGGGGTGAGGGAAGAGCGGTGAGCGGTGAGGGTAGAGAGACTCTGCCCTCAATCCTCACCGCTCTCCCCTCACCCCTGTATTTGCTCACCCTCACCCTCAACCCTCCGTCCCCTCAACCCCTCAACCCTCTAAAGGATGGCCCCGGGCTGGACACCCGGACTAATATTCGCATAGCTCGATGAGAACCCCGCCAGTCGCACTGGGATGCAGGAAGGCGATGCGCTTGCCTTCGGCGCCCAGGCGTGGCGTCTCGTCGATGAGCCGCAGTCCGGCCGCTCGGCAGCGCGAAAGCGTGCCGTCGAGGTCGTCCACGGCGAAGCACACGTGATGGATGCCGGGGCCGCGCTTGGCCACGAACTTCCCGATAGGCGAGTCCGCAGACTTGGCTTCGAGCAGTTCGACCAGCGATTCTCCGGCAACCACTCCCGCGATGAGGGCGCCGTCGGCGTCGTCCAGCGGGACCTCGGGCATTTCGAGGATATCGCGGAAAAACGGCAGTAGTTCGTCGAGTGCAGGCGTCGCAATCCCGATGTGGGCGATGCGTGTGCCGCGACGGATAGGATCGGTCATGTCGTAGGGGCGTGAGTCGAATCCGAAACCTAATCCTGACGACTGGCGCGAACGAGTCTGCGTGACCTTCGCGCCGATGGAGCACATGATGGCCAACGCAGTGGTAGTGGACGATGAGAACTTTGCCACCGAAATCGAAGGGCATGCGGGTCTTGCCGTCGTGGATTTTTGGGCCACGTGGTGTGCACCCTGCCGTATGATCGGTCCCATTGTGGAACAGCTGGCCGCGGATTACTCCGGCAAGGCCAAGGTTGCGAAACTTGATGTTGACAGCAATCAGAAAACAGCGGCGCGGTTCAACGTGCGCTCCATTCCCACCATTCTGTTCTTCAAGGACGGAAAGCTGGTAGACCAGGTCGTGGGTGCGGTTCCCCGTCCGGCGCTGGAAGCGAAGTTCAAGGAGCACGTCTGACGTGCGAGAGCGACGCGCCCGGTTCGCCATCCGACCTGTCGGTCGAATGCGCGGATCGGGCGGCGACGCTCCTTCCTGACGCGGCCGCCCCAGGGGCGTTGCACGTCGTCAGTACGCCCATCGGTCACCTGGGTGATATCAGTCTTCGCGCCCTCGCCGTACTCAAGGGCGTCGCGGCGATCTGCTGTGAGGATACCCGACACGCCCATATCCTGCTGCAGCGATACGGGATCCGAACGCCAACGCTCGCGCTTCACGAACACAACGAAGCGCAGGCTACTCCGCGTCTGCTGGAACGTCTGCGAGCCGGCGACGCACTGGCCCTGATTTCAGACGCCGGAACGCCACTGGTGTCCGACCCAGGCGTCAGGCTGGTCATGGCGGCCGTGAAGGCCGGGATCCGGGTGGTTCCGATTCCCGGCGCATCGGCGACGCTGGCGGCACTTGTCGCCTCGGGGATCGTGCCTCACCCGTGTACCATTCTCGGTTTTCTGGCTCGCAAAGGTGGTGAACGCCGCGCGCAACTGGATCTGGCGGTCAGTCTCCCTCATGCGGTGGTGCTGTTCGAGAGCGCCAATCGTCTAGTCGAGACCCTGCACGACCTCGCCCGAGCCGCCGATGGTCCCCGACAAGTTGCGGTCGCGCGCGAGTTGACCAAACATTACGAGGAGATCCGTCGCGGAACGCTTCTTGAGGTTGCAGCGTATTACGAAGAGACGACGCCGCGCGGAGAAATTGTCATCGTGCTGGCCGGCGCGTCGGTCGTTGCTCCCTCCGAAAACGGGCTCCGTGCGGTTGCCGATGCGCTACGCGCAGAGGGCGTCCGCCCACGCGAGATCGTGCAACGGCTGGTCGATGACCATCGTGCCAGCCGCAACCTCGCCTACCGACTCGCCCACGATCCCTGATGCGGCTACCCTCGCAGCGTTCCGGTTCGATCCTGTTGTGCGCTGCGCTCACCGTTTCGGCGCTGGCTGCGGTGCCGTTTACACGCGTCAACCGGGCGACGGGCCCGGGTCGACTGGCCATTGCGCGCGTCCAATACGATGGTGGTGGTGACTGGTACGCGAATCCCTCCAGCCTTCCCAATCTGCTCACGGCGATCGCCGAACGAACCGCGCTGCCGGTCGAGCGCGTTGAGGCGCGCGTCAAACTCACCGACTCAGCCCTCTTTGACTTCCCGTTCCTGCATGTCACCGGACACGGCGAGATCAAGCTCAGTGACGTCGAGATTGTGCAATTGCGCGAGTACCTCAAGCGCGGCGGCTTTCTGCATGTCGACGACAACTACGGTCTCGACGAAAGCTTTCGGCGTGAAATGAAGCGCGTCTTTCCGGATCGTCCGCTGGTCGAAGTGCCGTCAACGCACCCCATCTATCGATTGGTGTACGACTTCCCGAAAGGGCCGCCCAAAGTGCATGAACACGACGGCAAGCCGGCGCAGGGCTTTGGGATTTTCGTCGGCAACCGACTCGCCGTGTACTACACCTACTCGGCCGATCTTGGAAACGGCTGGGAGGACGTGGGCACATATCCCGATCCTCCCGCCATGCACGAGCAAGCGTTGCAAATGGGCATCAATCTCTTCACGTATGCCGTTACCAGTCGGGTGACGCCATGACCGCTCCAGCCCATCCGCGAGGCGCCACCACAACCGGCGCAGCGTCGCTCGTTGCACGTCTCGACAGTGAGCGGAAGGGGCTCACCACCAGATTCCAGTCGTCGCAAGCGTTGTTTGCCATCGCGCCCATGGTCGTGATGCTCGCGCTGGGAACCGCCGCGTTGGGAAGCGGCCGATGGATGGAATGGCCACGGATTACCCCGTGGCTAATCTGGCCGCTGGGATTGGGAGCCGCGTGGCCACTGGCGCGTTGGCTGATCGGGCGATTTCCCGAACTGCGCTCGACCACCTCGCTGGCCGGAATCATTGAGCGCGAACAATCGCTCCGCTCGGGTTCTTTGCGCGGTGCCCTTGAAGTCGCGGATTCGGGTGTGCTTGGCGCCAAAGCCGCCCAGGATGTCGCGCAAAAACTTGGTGCGAACGCGCTCACGCCGCAGTTGGGCAGCCAAGTGGGACGCGCGCAAATGTGGGGCGCTGGATTCGCCGTCGTGAGCATCGCCCTGTTGATGCTGCTGGCGCGCACGTTCCCGGATGGCCTGCAGGCGGCCACGCATCCGCTGCGCGCCTTCAACGGCACGCTGCTCCCGGCACTTGGATTTGACAAGCTGCCCGCCAGTGTCCCGCGTGGCATGCCGCTCACCGTTCGGATACGCGCTCCGGGACGTCACGCCATCACGGTGTCACAACGCGCGGCTGGCGAAGCGTGGCGCGACACCACGCTTGAGGTGGATGCGGTCACGGGTGTTGCGCGGCTCGCCCTGGGCCCGGTGCGCGCGCCCGTGACCCTGCGTGCGCAAGACGGCCGCGCCGTTGCGGCTGAAGCCACAATTGCGGTGGACGAACGCGGATGGATTGGTGACGTTGCCTTGTACGCGCAATACCCGACGTATTTGGGCCGAGCCAACGAAACACTGGAGCCCGTGTCACCAGTTCGCGTGCCGCGCGGCACCCGCGTACGTGTGACGGCGGTGCTGCGTGGCGGTGCCCGCGATGCGAAGCTGGTGAACGGGGCGGTATCGGTAAACGCGCGCGCGGACGGTGAATCGCGTACGGCCTCGGCCGACGGTGTTTCCGCGACTGCCGAAATCGTGCTGGATCGCGATGGGACGTGGACGTGGATGGCCTCTGCCACTCCCCGCGCCAACGGTGAAACGCTGCCACCCGAGTTGCCGGATGCGATGTCGTTTGTCGTCGTGCCGGATATCGCGCCCGAGGTGGTGATTGCTGCGCCAATGACCGATACGGCGATCGGCACGGCCGGTGTAGTCCCGGTGATCGTGCGAGCCGGTGATGATCACGGGGTGCGCAACGTCACGCTGACCGTGTGGCGCGAACGGGCCAGAGGCGCAACCCCCGAGGCCGACGGGACGAAGGGCGTGACCGACAACGCCGGCGTACGGGAGCGACTCGATCTCGGTGATCCTGCGTCGCCGTTCTTCGAAGGTGGCGTGACGGTGGTCCTGGACGGCCGCGGTCTCGAACCGGGTGATCGTGTACATCTCATCGCCATCGCAACCGACGACTCGCCGTGGCGACAGCAGACGTCGAGCGCCGAAGTGATCCTGCGGGTTCCGACACTCAGCGAGCAGCGGGCGATGGCGCGATCGCTCGGCGATTCGCTGGCCGCGCGTGCGCTGCAGATGGCGCAGCAGGAGAAGCGGCTGCAGCAGAACACCGCCGATGCGTCCCGGAGCCGCGATCTCAAGAATGGCGGGAAGGGAGAAGAGCAGCCGGGCGGCAGCAAAACCGACGGCAGCAAAGGCTCGATGAGTTTTCAGGCGGCCGAGAAGGCTCGCGAACTGGCGCGCCAGCAGCAGCAGATGGGCGCAAAAATCGACTCGTTGCGACAGAGCGCCAAGGAACTCGAGAACCGCCTCAAGAGTGCCAACGCACTGGATACGGCGCTGTCGAATCGCATGCGCGACATTCAGAAAATGTTGCGCGACGCGATGACGCCCGAAATGCAAAAGCAGCTCGAAGCGGTTAACAAGAGCACCGAGCGGCTGAGTGGTACGGAAGCGCAGCAGAGTCTGGAGCAGTTGGCGGCGCAACAACAGCAGTTGCGTCAGCAGCTCGAGAAGAGCGCGGAGATGCTCAAACGCGCCGCACTGGAAGGATCCATGTCCACCTTGCGCGATGAGGCGAAGGAGTTGGCCGACGCGCAAAAGCAACTGGCCGAGGACCTGAAGAAGGGGGACACGCAGGGTCGGCCGGATCGGGACAAAAACACCAAGTCGCTGGCCGATCGGTCACGGGCGTTGCAGGACGAAGTCGACAAGATGGCCAAGCGTCTCGAAGAGGCCGGTGCCAAGCCCGGCGCGAGTAAGACGCGCGCCGCGCAGCCGATGCTCGATCAGGCCGCCCAGGCGATGGACCGCGCGGCGCGTGACGCGTTGAAGAACGCGACCGAGCAGGCACAAAAGTCGGGCGACGCGAAGAGCGGCGAGAAGTCCGAGCCCAGCGCGCTTGACAAGGCGCTGCAATCGCTCAAGGACGAAAAGGACAAGGCCGCGGCCGGTCAGGCCGGAAAACCAGGTGAGCAGTCGGCGGGTGCGGCCAAACAATCTGGCAGCAGCGGTGAACAGAAGCCCGGATCGCAGCAGCAAGGTGGCTCGCCAAGCGGTCAACAGTCGGGTGGTCAGCAGCCGGGGCAACAGGGTCGCCCCGGCGAGCAGGGTGGACAGAGCGCCAGCGACAACGCCCGTCAAGCGGGTGACGCCATGGACAAGGCCGCCCAACAGCTTTCGTCAGCGCGTGAATCGCAAATCGATGCCTGGAAGACGGAGTTGTCGCAACAGCTCGATCAGTCCATCAACGAAACAATGCAGTTGGCACGGCAGCAGTCGGAGTTGGAACAGCGGGCTCGACAGAGCGGCAACGCGCAGTCCATGCAAGGTGAGCAAGGCGCGCTTCAACAGGGTGTGCAACAGGCCGCGGAGCGTTTGGAACAGGCTGGTCGCAGCTCGTCGCTGTTGTCGCAGCGCTCGCAAAAAGCCATGGCGGATGCACAACGACGCGTCTCGCAGGCAACAGAGCAGATGGGAAGGGCGGGACAGCCCGGGGGCAACGAACAGGCACAGAACGCCATGAAGGACGCCAGTGAAGCGCTCAATCAGGCCCTCAGCTCACTGGTGCGTGACCGTGAAAAGGTCAACAACGCGCAGTCGGCGTCGGGGTTTTCCGAAATGATGGAGCAGCTCAATAAATTGGCCCAGCAACAGGGCGCACTGAACGGACAAATGCAAGGGTTGAACCTGATGCCGGGTGGGGCGCAGGGCGATGCGGCCAGACAGCAGGCGCGCGTGTTGGCGCGACAGCAGCGCGACGTGGCCAAATCACTCATCGATGTGTCCGACGCCGATCAGACGGGCCGCACCGACGCACTTGCCAAGGAAGCGCAAACACTGGCCCAGCAGATCGAGCGAGGCGGACTGGATCCCAGTGTGGCGGCGCGCCAGCAACAGCTCTATCGTCGGCTGCTCGACGCGGGCCGTTTTCTCGAGCAGGACGAACGCGACGATCAGGGTCCGCGTGAAGCGAAATCGGGGAGTGCCAACGGTGCACGCAATGCCGTGGACGGACCGCAATCAGGTAAGGCGGCCAACAAGTACGCGGCACCCACGTGGAACGAGTTGCGCGGGTTGGGACCGGAAGAGCGGCGGTTGGTGATCGAGTACTTCCGCCGACTCAATGGTTCGACGCCATAGGATCGGCACGGCGATCCCGCTCGCGGTGCTGGCGCTGCTGCTGGTGACATCGGCAGCACTCGTCCGCGCCCAGGTGCGACCACCGGCAGCAACTGCGACAGTGGCCGACACCACCGATCCACTGTCGCGCGCGCTGGAAGCCGAAGACAAGGGCGATTCGAAGCGCGCTGCCGCGGCCTATCGCGACGCGTTGCAGCGCACCATGAGTGCCGGCGTCGTTGATGGTGACCGCATCGCGATCGCGTTGCTGGGACTCGAACGCACGTGGGCTGAAACCGGGATGCGGGATTCGATCCTGCCCATTGTCCAGCGGGTGTTACAGGTGCGACCTACCGACCCGGTTGCCCGCACGATGCAACTGCGCACGCTGGTCAGTCTGGGCCGCGACGACGACGCGAAACAAGCGTTTGGATCGTGGCGCCGCGCGGTGGGCAACGATGGGTCACCGTTTCGTGAATACGCGAGACTGCTGCTCGCCTCGGGGCGCGCGCAGGCCGCCGACTCCATACTCACCGACGCGGCGCGTCTGCTCGGCGCGGGTGGTGCGCTCTCCGGTGAAGTGGCGCAGTTGCATGTGGCACTTGGTCGCTGGAACGCGGCCGCGGTTTCATTTCGAGAGACGCTGGTCGATCAACCGTACCTCGAAACTGCCGCGCAGTTTGCCCTCACGCGCGCGCCAGTTGGCGCACGCGATTCCATTCGCACGGTGCTGAGCGCGCTGCCGGTGGCGTTGCCGCCGCGCCGACTGCTGGCATCGTTGGAACTCTTCTGGGGTGAGCCGCGTCGCGCCTGGGTTGCCCTGTCGTCGGTGCGCGCCGATGACTCTACCGCAGCAGCGTGGCGCGAGTTTGGTGAACGGGCCGAGATGGCGCAGGCGTGGCAGGTGGCGCGCGACTCGTGGTTGTCGGTGCTGGAGCGTCATGGCGATCTCGAATCGCAGACCCGCGCTGCTCAGGCGGCGCTCCGGGCGAGTGACGCCGCCGGTGCGCTCGAGATTGCCCGACGTGAACCGCGAGTCAGTCTTCCACTCAGCAAGGCGCCGCTCTCGCTCACCAAGTCGCCAACGCTCGATCCCGCAACGCGCGCCCGCGCGCTGCTGCCCATCGAATTGGCCGCGCTGGGTGAACTGGGCCGTCCGCAAGAAGCGCAGAAGCGCCTCGATGAAAACGCGCGTTACCTCGACGCAACGGCGCGGGCGGCCATCGCACTGTCACTGGTAGGTGCATGGTTGCGCAGCGGCGATGTGGAGAAGGCGCGAGAGGCCGTAAAGGGCAGTGATCTTGAGGACGACGACGAAACGATGGGATGGTTGGCATTGTACGAAGGCGATTTGGTGACGGCACGCAAACGACTCGTGCGCGCCGAAACCCGCAGACCCGAACTGGTGGATGCGCTGGGATTGCTGGCCCGTATCCGCATCGATCACTCGCCGGGGCTGGGGCAGTCGTTTCTGCTGCTGGCTCGTCGTGATTCGTTGGCGGCCGCACAACATTTCACGGCGCTGGCTGATTCCGTCGGCGATGCCGCGCCGGCGCTGCTGTCGTTGGCCGCGCGCCTGGAGCATGCACGCCCTGCTACCAAAAAATCACTCGCCCTGTGGGATCGGATTGTCAAATTGTATCCAAAGAGCCCTGAAGCCCCTGAAGCATTGTTGGCCTCGGCGCGCGCATTGCGCGACAGTGGAGACAAGGCCGGCGCCATCACCCGATACGAAACGCTGCTCATCGATTATCCTGATAGCGCGCTGTTGCCGCAGGGGCGACGCGAGTTGGGACAATTGAAAGGAGGCGCACCGTGACGAGCGGATTAGCCGGGAGGAGGGGGCAAGGGTGGTGGCGTTGCATGCTCGCTGCCTTGATGCTTGTGCTTGCACAGATCCCGTTCCCAGTGCGTGCGCAGAATCTGCTGATCCCCATGGATGACGCACAGCGCAATCACCTCAAGGCATACGGGGTGACCTTCCTCGCGCTCAAGTCCGGTCAGAAGGCAGAGTGGCTGCTTAACTATCGCGGTGGTGCGTTCCTGCTCCCCGATTCTCCCGACCTGCGTCGCCGAGCGGCGCTCGATGGCGTCAGTGTCGAGTTGCTCAGCGACGGCGCGATCGCAAGTGCGCGCGCCGAAATTGCCGGCGGCAACATGGACGCCGTGGTGCTGGAACGCGCGCCAAAAATCGCCATCTATCGTCCGGCCAATCAGCCGCCGTGGGATGATGCGGTAACGCTGGCGCTGCAGTACGCCGGTATCGATTTCACATCGGTGTGGGACGATGAGGTCGTGAAGGGTGAACTGTCCAAATACGATTGGGTGCACCTGCACCACGAAGACTTCACCGGACAGTTCAACAAGCTGTATCTGGCGTATCGTGACGCGCCATGGTTTGTGTCGCAGCGGGAGCGCGATATGCTCACGGCACGAAAGTTTGGATTTGACAACGTACCGGGGCTCAAGAAGGCCGTGGCCGAAGGCATCCGCGGATTTGTCGATCGCGGCGGGTTCATCTTCGCCATGTGCGGCGCCACGGAATCGCTGGATCTGGCGATCGCCGCCTTCACCGTCGACATCGCCGGACCGTTTTCTGATGGCACGCCGCCGGCAGCCGATGCCGATGCGAAGATGGCGTGGACGCGCGCGCTCGCCTTTACCGGTGCGCATATTGAGCCGTCGCCCTATATCAACGCGCTCAGCGACATTGACGGGCACCAGGTGAACGTGCCGGCGCGGCGACAGCCGTTGGGGGCGTTCTCGTTGTTCGGATTTTCCGCCAAGCTCGACCCCGTCGCCACGATGTTGGTGCAGGATCATCGATCGGTGATTCCCGACTACTACGGCGTCACCACCAGTTTCAACAAGGCGGTGCTCAAGCCGGGTGTGACCGTGCTCGCGTCTGAAGACGGCGCACCGTGGGTCAAGTACATCCATGGTGACTACGGCAAAGGGTCGTGGACGTTCCTGGGTGGTCACGATCCCGAAGACGCCCAACACGCCATCGGCAGTGCGCCCACCGATCTGTCGCTGCATCCGAACTCGCCCGGCTATCGCTTGATTCTGAACAACGTGCTTTTCCCCGCCGCGAAGAAGAAGCCGCGTAAAACGTGAGGGCCCAACCAGCGGCGAGAGGCGAGGCGCGGTTGTCTCGCGCCGCCTCGGCGGCCGTGCGCACGGCCGTTCGCCTGGCGGGTGGCAACGAGGTGTGCTTCGTCTGCGCGGTGGACGATGACGGCATGATCACCACCGCACGCGCCGTGGCGCGCGGCGATGTGCGCAGTGTTCTGGCCATGCCGGGTGTGGCCGAACGCGGTGAGATGCTGCTGCACAATCACCCGTCGGGTGAGCTGACACCGAGCGACGCGGATCACGATGTTGCCGCGCGCGTGCACGGTAACGGTGTTGGGTTTGCCATTACCGACAACGATGCCACCCGCCTGTACGTCGTGACGGAGGTGCCGCAGGCCGACGTCAGGGTGCCGGTCGATCTCAATGCCATCGACGTCACGTTAGGCCCGTATGGCGAGATCGCGCGGGCCATGCGCACGGTTGATGGTGCGCTCGCCTACGAAGATCGCCCGGCACAGCGCGCCATGGCTGCAGAAGTTACCCGCACGTTCAACGAGGGCGGTGTGGCGCTGTTGGAAGCCGGAACCGGCGTGGGCAAGTCGCTGGGATATCTCGTACCGGCATTGCGCTGGGCGGCTGCCAACGGGGAACGCACGATCGTGTCCACAAATACCATCACATTGCAGGAACAGTTGGTCACGAAGGACTTGCCGTTTCTGCAACGCGCGCTAAGCGATCAGCCGGTACGCTTCGCGCTGCTCAAGGGGTGGCGCAACTATCTGTGTCTGCAGCGACTCGAGCAGGCACGCGGGGGAGGGGCCGCGCTGTTCGATGAGAGCATGGCGGCCGACGTGGAACGCATTGCGCAATGGGCCGAGCG
>JANOKE010000113.1:0-19931 GCA_031419135.1 Gemmatimonadaceae bacterium | reverse complement strand
AATGCGGCGAATCGTTTCGGCCGCCCGCTCGTGCGAAGCGCGTTGCGGCCCGCTCCACGTTGCGTACACTTGAGACACGAGTTCTCCGGAACTCACCACCGTGGCACCAGTCGCACGCACCATTTCGAGCACACCTGCCGGTATTCGGTCAAGATACGGAATCGCATCACCGGCCGAGTACTCCATCGCGACTCGTTTACCAGCCACGAGCACCTCGAGTTCGTGCTCAAGCTCACGCCAACCGCTGTACACGCGCAACGGCCAACTCGCGGGCCAGCGAGCCCACGGACCGGGCTCGATCGCGTGTTGGATCCCGATCGGTGATCCTGCCCGCGGGATGAAGGCGAACACGCGTCGCGAGACCAGTCCTTCGAATCCCAGCATGCCATGCGCAATGGCATTGGTGCCCCGAAAATCGTACAGCAACCACCCATCGAGCCCCGCGTCGGCAATCAAACGCTGCAGGCCGGGAAGCATGTCGACACTAAGCACGAAGTGCGCCGATAAAGGGAGACCGACTCAGCGACGCCGCCACTCGGCGCGCCATTGGCATCGGGCGTCACCTCGCGCACGACACAGCACATGTTCGACCGCGCCGTCCGCATCGGCCAGGACATGCAGGCACTCGCGGAATGCCGCTTCGTAGAGCCCGCAGCCCGCGCCACCTGGGCCGGCATCAGCCGAAACGGGCGCGCCCACCTCCAGTACGAGTGAACTGCCATGCCGAACCAACGAGCCGTTCAGGAAGCGACGCGCGACCCTGCGGAGTTGACGTAGTGCCAGCGGACGACCCAGCAATGACGGCAGCGATGAGGCCGCACTGCGACTGGTGGCACCAATCGTGGAGATCGCCGCGCGCGCCCACCGACGACCCGCCTCGCGAAACGCCAGGTCGGCGTCAGGGCGACGGCCGATCAAGCGCGCCAGCGCCAGGACTTCGTCGAACGTCACTCGCTGCTGCCGACGCACCGCGTCCTGATAGCGACGAATCTGATGCAGGACCGTATCGCTCAAACCGAAACGTTTGTTGCGAAGCTCGTGCACGAGTTCGGCGTCGATTTCCGCTTCCGGCTTGTCAATTGCCTTGACGGCTTCGAGCAAGGCCAAGGGCAGACGCGCGTCCAGCAGCCCACCCGCCAAAGAGAGCGTGGGGACGCCCTGGGGCGTTGCGCGCGTCACGGAACTATCGATCAAGTAAGACACCGTGGGCGAAGCTAACGTGTCGCAGGTCATCGATACAAGCGCCCGACCGGACATTCGCCTCGTGCTGCCACCGCGGTACGCGAATCGCGACTTGCGCACAACTGGTCCCTGCGACAGCGTCTGCTGAGCACCACGTCGACTCACCTCCGATGTCGCCCATGTCACTCACCATCGCGAGTGCCGCTCCGTGGTGGGCCGCGTTCGCCAGCACCGGGATAGTCGTGTGGGCGGCGTGGCGGAGTCGCACGCTTCGCGCCGACGGGGCCGTCGCCGCCTTCGTTATCGGAGTCCTCGCGCTGCGTGTGCAATGGGCCTGGGGCGCCTACCTGATCGGTTGGTTCGTGCTCGCCAGCGCCGTGTCGCAACTTGGCCGCTCACGCAAGTCGGCGCGCACGCTCGAGGTCGTGATGCGCGACGATCGACGTGACGCACGTCAGGTGCTGGCGAACGGCGGCGTGTTCGCGATCTGCGCGCTCATCGTGCTCGTGAGTCGTCGTGTCGACGAGAACGCGCCGGTGAGCACCACCACGATCAGCGGCGCGCTCGCGGCCGCCGCCGCACTGGCGGCCGCGGGCGCCGACACGTGGTCCACCGAAATCGGGACGCTGCTGGGTGGGAGGCCATGGTCGCTGCGCAGCGGGCAACCTGTGGCGATCGGCACATCTGGGGCGGTGACGTGGAGCGGCACCGTCGGTGGCGTCGTTGGCGCAGTGGTCCTGGCCGGTCTGGCCTGCAGCGTGTCGATGATCGCCGCTTCAAGCGTCTGGCCGGTGGCGCTGAGCGGACTGGCCGGGGCCGCCGTGGATACGCTGCTTGGTGCCTGGGTCCAGGAGCGACGACAGTGTCCCGCGTGCCAACGGTTCACGGAGCGCGCTACGCACTGTCACGGCACCACGACCCTGCACCGGGGAGGTGTGCACCGCTTTGACAACGACGTTGTGAATGTGGGGTGCTCGCTCACGGGCGCGCTGGTGGCTCTGGCGTACCAGGGGATCAGCCCTGCGTGACCGCGCGTTAGCTTCCTCACAATGTCCGCCGAAACCCTTCCGCAGTCGACGCAGGTCCTGGTTGTTGGTGGTGGCCCTGCCGGCACTGCGTCGGCATGGTATTGCGCAAACGCAGGGCTGGACGTGGTGTTGCTCGATCGCGCGCGCTTTCCCCGACCAAAGCCGTGCGCGGAGTATGTGAGTCCCGAGGCGTCACGCATCCTTTCGTCCATGGGCGCACTGGAAACGCTCGAGTCACACGCGGCCGCACTCACTGGCATGGTGGTGCATGCGCCGTCGGGCGAGCGTATTCACGGCGAGTTTGTCGCCCAACACGGGTTTCGCGGCTTTCGCGATCGCGGTCTCGGCATACGGCGCGAAATTCTGGATACTGTGTTGGTTGACCGCGCGCGTGCCCGCGGCGTTTTGGTGTGCGAGGGAGCGAAAGTCGAGGACGTATTGCGCGATGCCAGCGGCCGCGCCACGGGCGTTCGTGTCCGCACCGACACGGGCCTGCAACACGTGG
This sequence comes from Gemmatimonadaceae bacterium, assembly GCA_031419135.1. Taxonomy (GTDB): domain Bacteria; phylum Gemmatimonadota; class Gemmatimonadetes; order Gemmatimonadales; family Gemmatimonadaceae; genus Gemmatimonas. The sequence continues at coordinate 17,216 of JANOKE010000113.1, read as the reverse complement.
CGGCCAGTCTGATTGTCGGCGCCGACGGGCTGCGTTCGATCGTGGCGAAGCGTCTCGAACTGTCCCGCGCGGCGCGTTGGCCCCGACGCATCGCGCTGGTGGCGCACTATCGTGGCGTTGCCGGCATGACGACGCTGGGTGAAATGCACGTGGCCGCAAACGGATACGCCGGACTCGCCAGTGTCGGTGATGGCATTACCAACGTGGCCGTGGTGGTCCCGGCGACCTACGCCCGCGCGATGGTTGGCAACCCCGAAGGTTTCCTGCACGGATGGATCGCCCAGTGTGGTGCGCTGGCCCCTCGTTTTGCCGATGCCCAACGCGTGTCGCCGGTGCGGGCGACCGGTCCCTTTGCCTCGCGCGCGAAACGCCCGTGGAGCGCCGGTGCCGCCCTGGTGGGCGATGCCGCTGATTTTTGGGATCCGTTCACCGGCGAGGGCATCTTTGCTGCGCTGTGTGGCGGCGAACTGCTGGCACCCTTCGCCGTTGACGCGGTTGGCGCCACGGCGCGAGGCGATGCGCGCGCCGAGCGGCGCGCACTGCTCGCCTACGCGCGCGCGCGTCATGACACGTTTGCCGGCAAGTGGCGCGTGGAGCGCCTGATTGCATCGGCCGTTTCCGTTCCGTCAGTGATGAACGCTGCCGCCCGGATACTCGGCGACGATCGCCACCTGTCCGATCTGCTCATCGGCGTCACCGGTGATTTCGTTCCCGCTTCGGTACTCCTGAAACCGCGCACGCTGTGGCGCCTGGCGGGAGCCCTCCTTCACGGCGCAACACGAACGGTGCTCGCCGAACGGCCGCACCTGCGCGTCTCACCCACCGTTCTGCCGCATGCCCATCGACGCTGATCATTTTCGCGCCGTGCTTGGTCGCTTCGCCACCGGCGTCGCGATCGTCACCATTCGTGATCACGAAGGGCGCGACCATGGCATGACCGTGAGCGCATTCTCGTCGCTGAGTCTCGATCCGCCGCTGGTGCTCGTGTGCATCGGCACCGACTCCGCGATGTCGGCGGTCATGCACACGGCGGAGTCGTTCGCGGTGAATATCCTGAGTGCCGACCAGGAGGCCCTCAGTCGACGGTTTGCCGGCAAGGTAGATGATCGCTTCGTCGATCTCCCCTGTGCGCGCAGTGCGTTGGGCCACGCGCTGTTGGACGGCGCGCTGGGATGGCTTGGGTGTCGCGTGATCGCGCGTCATCCGGCCGGCGATCATATAATTGTGGTTGGCGTGGTGGACGAAGCGTCGGCGCATGACTCTCGGCCCCTGTTGTATTATCGCGGCGGTTACGCGCAGTTGGAACGCTGACGTGACATTCACGCCGGCGCGACGGCGCGGACACGAGATGCTCGATGACCCGTCACACGATGCGGCACTGGCCGAACGGTCCTTGCACGATGTCGCGCTTGCCAATCGCTGGTTCGGGGGGAGCCGCGCCATCCTTCGGGAAGTGCACCATGTACTGGCGCGGACACCCGCCGGGATAACACTCCATCTGCTCGACATCGGAACTGGCTTGGGTGACATCCCGGCGGCGGTGCAGCGTCTGGCCGGTCGCGACGCACGCCATGTCACCACCATCGGGCTTGAACTCGCACCGGCATTGGCGCACGTCGCGCACGGGGCCTGTTCGCATGCCGTGGCCGCCAACGCGCTGGCCCTGCCGTTCGCCAACGCGAGTATCGACATCGTGACCTGTTCGCAGCTGTTGCACCACTTCGAGGATGAGACAGCGGTGCGGCTGCTGCGCGAGTGCACACGCGTGGCGCGTCACGCGGTGATTGTTGGCGATCTGCGACGCAGTTGGGTTGCCGTGGCCGGACTCTGGCTCTCCTCGTTCGCACTGCGATTTCATCCGGTCAGCCGCCACGATGGCGTGGTCTCGATTCTGCGCGGTTATACGCGCGCCGAACTCGCCTTGCTTATCGCCCGCGCGACCGGTCGCCGCGCCGTCGTTCGTCATGCGCTTGGATGGCGCATCACGGCCACCTGGTTTCCAGGTTTCAAAACCGCGTGAGCGTCTCGACCCCGCCGGTACCGTACGCGCTTGGTACGCTGCCCACCGATCGCCGAATGAAAACGATCGACGAACGCCTCGTGCGCGCGCCGCTGGCCAGCATCTTCGCACTGGCCCACGCGGTCGAGCAGTGGCCCGTTTGTCTGTCGCACTATCGCGACGTACGATTCCGTCACCGCACGAGTGATGGTGGAGGCCTGGTGGAGATGGAGGCGAATCGGCCGTTTGGACTGCTCAATTGGCCCACCTGGTGGTTGTCGGAAATGGCGATCAATCACGACGTGCCGTGGGTACGATATCGGCACGTCGCCGGGATCACGGCACGGATGGATGTCGAATGGACTTTCACGGGCACGCCCGAGGGCACATTGACGCGCATTGTTCACGTGTGGAACGGCCCATCGTGGCCGCTGATTGGCGCCTTTGCCGCGACCCAGGTGATCGGACCGGTCTTCGTGCACGGCATTGCATCGCGAACGCTGGAAGGATTGGCGCGGGTCGCGGAGCAGTCGGTCGGCAGTGCGGTGACGGTACGGGCATGATCGACCGCGCGCGACAGGACGGGCCCGCCCGACGGCGTGTGGCCATTACCGGGATTGGGTGCGTGACACCGCTGGGCATCGGCGTCGAGGCGCTGTGGGAGGGGCTGCGGGCCGAACGCTCCGTAGTGCGCGCGGCGTCGCGATTTGATGCATCCATCTTTCGCAGCCGCTGCGCTGCGGAAGTCGATGGCTTCGACGCCGAGCAGTATCTCGATCCCCGTCGGGTCAAGCGGCTCGATCGCTTCGGTCAGTTCAGCGTGGTGAGTTCGATGCTGGCGCTCGCAGATGCCAAAATCGACCTCGCCTCCGAGAATCGTGAACGGATTGGCGCCATGATGGGAACAGCGCTGGGCGGAGTCGCCTACGCCGAAGAGCAGGCCGCGCGCTTCATGCAGGGTGGGTTGCGGAATGTGGACGCAACGCTCGCGCTGGCAGTATTTGGCGGATCGTCCAGCTGCAACATCGCCATCGAGTTCGGGGTGTCGGGGCCAAATTGCACGAATGCGATGAGTTGCGCCTCCGGCACCATCGCCATCGGTGACGCGTTCCGTCAAATTCGCGATGGCTATGCCGATGTGATGATTGCCGGCGGCAGTGAGGCACCGTTGGCGACGCTGTGTTTTGGCGCCTTCGCACTCATTCGGGCCATGTCCACGCGCAACGACACACCCGAACAGGCGTCAAGACCGTTCGATCGCGATCGCGATGGTTTCGTGATGGGCGAAGGATCCGCCGTGCTGATTCTCGAGGAATGGTCACATGCCGTCACGCGCGGCGCGCGCATTCGCGGTGAACTGGCCGGATTCGGCACCACCAACGATGCGCATCACATGACGGCACCGCTGCCCGGCGGCGCCCAGGCGGCGCGGTGCATGCGACAGGCACTGGCCGACGCCGGTGTCACGCCGGAACAGGTGGACTACATCAACGCGCACGGCAGCAGCACCCCGCTGAACGATCCCACCGAAACCACCGCCATTCGCACCGTATTCGGTGCGCACGCCAACCGGATGCCAGTGTCCAGCACCAAAGGGTACTACGGCCACGCACTCGGCGCCTCGGGGGCCTTCGAAGCCGCCATCTCGGCGTTGGTGCTACATCGCGGCTGGATCCCACCCACGCTCAATCTCACCACGCCAGATCCCGAGTGCGATCTGGACTACGTGCCCAACACCGGACGCGATCTGGCAACGCAGGTGGTACTGAGCAACAGCTTCGGGTTTGGCGGCATCAATGCGAGTCTGGTCTTCAAGAAGGCGTAACGCATGTAATGGCCAGACCCGTGCTACGATCCGTATGCGGCTGAGTACCGCTGCATACTCTGCACAATGATCTCCATCGCCTGCTCGCTTTTCTCCCACCCCGTGACCTCGACGCGCTTGCCCTCGAGATCTTTGTAGATCCCGAAAAAGTGCGCGATCTCCTTCAGATAGTGTGGCGACAGGTCCGCAATGTCGAACACATCGTGGAAATACGGATCGTCTGACGGCACCGCGAGGATTTTCTCATCAGGCTCGCCCTTGTCGAGCATTCGCAATACACCGATCGGGCGCGCCGCGATCTGACAGCCGGGAAAGGTGGGTTCGTTGATTTTCACCAGAATATCCAGCGGATCGCCATCCTCGTGCAACGTCCGGGGAATGAACCCGTAGTCGCTGGGATAGTGCACCGCAGAATACAACACCCGGTCCAGCTTGAATTGCCCCGTTTCCTTGTCCAACTCGTATTTATTGCGCGATTTGGCCGGGATTTCGATAATCGCCGTTACTTGCTCCGGCGGATGTTTCCCCGTCGGGATATCGTGCCACGGATTGTGAGACATTCAGGCAACCTTGGTGTAAGCGGTGGCGCAACGCGGCATTGGCTTGCGCTCAGGTGTTTGTGGGTAAACGCGGCACGCTGGCCAACGCTCCCTGCACGATACGCGGCGCACCGTCTGCATCCAAGTGCGCGCCTGCGTTCGCGCCCGCCTTTCCTCCAAACATGCGCCCAGAGTGCGCTTTCCACCATAATCGCGACGCTATGGGGACGAGCGAAAGGCCGCGACGATACGACGCACCAATGTCGACGGCGACGGGTTTTCCGCCTCGACCTTTACGGGGAAGCCCGCGCGACGCGCTGCCCGGGCCGCCACCGGACCCACACAGGCCACTGGCAACCGGCCTACATGTTCGGGTGGTATGGCCTCCAGCAGCGCGTCCAGCGTGCCGGGCGCGGACAACGTGATCACGTCGATTGCACTGGCCGCAACCATCGCTCGCAGCCGCGCTCGCGCCGCAAGGTCGGGCGCATAGCAGTACACTGGCACCACGTCCACCCGTGCGCCGAGAGCACGCAGGCCTGTCGCAAGAGCGTCGCGGGTGTCGGGAGCCGATGGATACAGCATTGTTGCGCCGTCCACGTCATTGCGCTCGGCCATGGCGTCGATCAACCCATCGGTTCCCGGGCGTCCGGGAGTTACCGTGACGGACCATCCCGCTGCCTCCACGGCGTCAAGAGTCGCGTCGCCGACCACGGCGAGCTTACGTGCTCCCAAAGACAACCGCGCCGTGTGCAGAGCCGTCTCCAGCGGTAACACGGCATGGGCGCTGGTCAGCACCACCCATGCGTACTGTTCAAAACGAGCCACAGCCTCGGGGAGCAAGGCTGGGGTGGGCGGCTGGACGCTCAGCAGCGACAGCTCCGTGACCGTTGCGCCAGCGGCGCTCAGTGCAGCCACCACCGGCCCGCCTCGCCCTTCGGCGCGCAACACGACGATGCGCACTCCCGTAAGGGCGCTCGCGGACGTTGGTTCAGAGCGGAACATCACTCAAGTGTAACGTGGTTTCGTTCACGTGTGCGATGCGCATTTGACCCTGCGGTGGTTGCTCACAGGGCGTCAGGTCGTACAGCTTACGGTCGCCGCCGATTGGCACCGCGACCCACGTGTGCACCATCGAACCCCCTCAGTGCCCTCCTACTCCGAATGGTCCAGTGAGCGACAGCGATATCGACGTTCTGCTGACGGAAAACCGAACGTTTGCACCTCCAGACCGCTTCCGCTCCACGGCGCGGGTTCAGGATGCGCAACTGCACACCAGCGCGGCCGTCGACCCGTTGACGTTTTGGGCGCGCGAAGCCGGTGAGCTCACGTGGACCAAACCGTGGGACACCGTGATGAACTGGACGCCACCGCACGCTACCTGGTTTGACGGCGGTGAGCTGAACGTGAGCGTGAACTGTGTCGACCGCCACATTCACGGCCCGAGACGTAACAAGGCCGCCCTCATCTGGGAAGGCGAACCCGGAGATCGTCGCACGTTTACCTATTGGGACGTGTATCGCGAAGTGAATCTTGCGGCCAACATGCTCAAGGCGCTTGGCGTAACGAAGGGCGATCGCGTGGCGATCTACCTGCCAATGATTCCTGAAGCCGTGTTTGCCATGCTGGCCTGCGCGCGCATAGGGGCCGTGCATACGGTGGTGTTTGGCGGATTCTCGCCGGAGTCGTTGCGTGATCGAATCAACGATTGTGGCTGCAAGGTGCTCGTCACCGCCGACGGCGGTTATCGTCGTGGTCAGGTGATACCGCTCAAGCGCAACGCCGACACCGCTCTCGAAGGATGCCCCACCATCGAGCACGTGCTGGTGGTAATGCGTCGTCGCAGTGGTGTTGGCGATGAGATGTTCGCCGAAATGCAGGACGGTCGCGATCACTGGTGGCACCGGCTCAAGCGCGATGTGCCGAAGGCGTGTCCGCCTGAACCCATGAAGGCCGAAGATCTGTTGTTCATTTTGTACACCTCGGGCACGACAGGCAAGCCCAAGGGCATCGTTCACACCACCGGCGGCTATCTCACTGGCGTGTACGCCACTACGAAGTACGTGTTCGACATCCAGGACGCGGACGTGTACTGGTGTACGGCCGACATCGGCTGGATCACCGGACACTCGTATCTCGTGTACGGCCCGATGGCCAACGGCGCGACATGCATCGTGTACGAGGGCGCGCCCGACTGGCCGGAGAAGGATCGCTTCTGGCAGATCTGCGAACGGTACGGGGTGACGATTTTCTACACTGCGCCGACGGCCATTCGCGCGTTCATGAAGTGGGGTGCCAGCTTCGTGGAGAAGCACGATCTGTCGCAGCTGCGATTACTTGGCTCCGTTGGCGAACCCATCAATCCTGAAGCGTGGATGTGGTATCACCGCACGATTGGCAAGAACCGCTGCCCCATCGTTGATACGTGGTGGCAAACAGAAACCGGCGCAATCATGATCACGCCACTGCCAGGCGTGACCAGCACCAAACCCGGTTCCGCCACGACACCGTTTCCCGGCGTGCGGGCCGCGCTGCTTGATACCGCCGGCAACGAAGTGCAAGTCGGTGGCGGTCTGCTGGCGCTCACACACCCCTGGCCGTCCATGCTGCGCACCATCTGGGGCGATGATCAGCGTTACGTCGATACGTATTTCTCGAAGTGGCCCGGACGTCCCGATCTCTACTTCCCCGGCGACGGCGTCAAACGCGATACCGACGGCTACTACTGGATCCTCGGCCGCGTGGATGATGTGCTGAACGTGGCGGGACACCGCATCGGCACCATGGAAGTGGAGAGCGCACTGGTGGATCACCCCTCAGTGGCTGAAGCAGCCGTGGTGGGCAAGGCGCACGAACTGAAGGGCCAGGCCATCGCCGCTTTCGTCACGCTGCGCGCCGGATTTCATCCAAGCGGTGATCTTCGCGACGAGCTTCGCGAGCATGTGGCACTCAAGATCGGCGCGCTGGCCCGACCGGATGACATTCTATTCAGCGCGGATCTCCCCAAAACGCGATCGGGCAAGATCATGCGCCGACTCCTGCGTGATATCGCTGAAGGACGCGCGTTGGGCGACACCACCACGCTGGCCGATCCCGGTATCGTGGCGAGTCTCAAGGACCAATACGAAGCCCAGGAGTCGTAGCGACTGCGGCTGCGTTTGCCGCGCACGTCACATGATACATGCTTGGCGCTCGCGGCGTCTATATTGAGTCATGTCTCTCTTCGGCAAACTCTTCCCCGAAACGCTGTTTCCCCGCAAGCTGTCGGCTGAGGCCGAGCAGCGGTTGCGCATTGCCCAGGCGCGCGCCGAGGAGGCCCTCGTGCGAACGCATGTCGAGAATGCGCTGCTGTTCGTGGAAACGCTGGCTCCCGACGTTGGATACGAGCGCGCCATCGACATCTATGTTCGCGAGCTGGGCGTGACCGATCCGCTGTCCGCCGTGATCGCCACCCGCACGCTTGTGGCGCTGGGCGACTCGCTGATTCCCACGGCGTCGTCCGAAAACGACGAAGGCACCGCCAACGCGGTGCCCCTGCCGAAACTCCGTCTCGATGATGCCGCCAAACGGCGGCGAGCCTAACCCGCTGCCCGCTAGTTCTTCGTGGTATCGGCTTCAGCGGGGGCTTTCGGCCGCGCGGCTGTCAGTGAGTCGACAATCTTCTTGAGCGCGTCAAACCGAATGCCGCCCGGATACACCCGGTCGCCAATAATGATTGTCGGGGTGGAGTTCACGCCGCGCGCGTCGCCGGCCGCCTTGTGGGCCTGGATGCGCGGCAAATTCTTTTGAGAACTGAAGCAGTCGCCGTACACCTTCATGTCGAGCCCCAGCGTGCTGGCGTAGCCGTCCAGCACCTTGCGCGGGTTGCCGGTGGCCTGACCGTTCCACTGATCCTGTCCAGCGAAGATGGCATCGTGCATCTCCCAGAACTTGCCTTGGTCAGCCGCACACGACGCCGCCAGCGAGGCGGACAGTGTATTGGCGTGCATCGGCAGCGGATAGTCGAAAAAACGAAAATTCGCGAGGCCTGGATCAATGATGCGGGCGCGAATTTCCGGTTCTTCGAGCGCGGCAAACTGGCCGCATCCCGGGCACTCGAAATCCGCGAACTCCATAATCGTGATCGGCGCCTTGGGATCGCCCCGCAGGTAACCCTCGGCTGGCGGCAACGTCGCCATGGCGACGGCGTCAAGCGTGATCGGCTTTGTTTGATTCGCCCTCATCGCATACCAAATGCCGACAGCGCCGGCGATGCCAAACAACAAGAGCACACCATAGAACGGTGTGCGGGACTTGGTGGGGGTTGCCTTGACCACGTGTTCTCCTTGTCTTCGTCCGGCTAACTGCCGGGAGGTGACCATGATGTGTTGTTGCGACGTCAAGTTACGGACGGTCAGACTCGCTGGCTACGTCCAATTTGTCCGCGCCTTCACCAAATTTACGGATCCATGTACGTAGAACACCTGCGCATTCCCGTCGGTTCGGGCGCCCTGCATGCCGAGCGCCTTGGCCGCGGCGGTCATCCTGTCGTGCTGCTGCACGGATTTGGAACCTGCACGTTTCTGTGGCGACGGCTTGCGCCGGCGCTTGCGATGGCCGGCTACAGCGCCATCGCGATCGATCTTCTGGGTCACGGGGAGTCTGACCGACCCGATGACGCAAGCTATGCCTTGGCCGCACAGGCCGAGTACCTCGCGCGCGCGCTGGCGGCACTGCGGCTTCCTACGGTGACCGTCGTCGGGCAAGACATCGGCGCACTCGTGGCGTTGCTCCTCGCAGCCAATCCCAGAACCCGAATCGACCGCGTGGCGGTGTTGTCCCCTCCCGATCCCGAAGACCTGCCCGGAGCAGACATCCGAACGCTTCAGCGCTCCTCGGCCCGCGTAGTGCTCAACGCGACGACACTGTTCGGCGCGCAGCCGGTTCTTGCTCCCTTTCTGCGCTCGGGGGTGGTCGCTGCCGAGCGCATGCCCGACCTGCTCGTGGCTCGCTATTTGGCACCGTTCGTTGGTGCGGATGGACTGAGCCAATTGCTTCAACGGGCAGCCGCGGTCGAATTGTCCGGGGAGGCAAAGGCACAGTTTGCACGGATCGCTGGTCCGGTGCTGGTGATTGAGGGCGATACCACGGCGCCAAGGCCGTCGCTGTCATGGCCAAAACTCCTTTCCGCTGCCGCGGTGTCCAACCATCGGGTTGATGGCGGCGGCTGGCTCATTCCCGAGGACTCGCCAGAGGAACTGCAGGAACTGCTTTTGAGCTGGCTGGCAGGTCAACGAAACGCTTGACGCCAGCGTTACTTGTCGGGGAGCGGCGGACCTGATTGAAGGTCAGTTTCGTCAAGACACCCTTTGAGGGCGTGTCCCCGATCGGTTATATTCTTCATGCTGAGCCGGATACGCCGACCAGCCCCGTATTTCGTCGCACTACCCAGAGGAAATGGTCAAGCCCAAGCTTCGTCCGCGTCGCGATGTCACGGCAAACTCTCCGTATCAGGAGGCCCGTGACGAGCTGTTCCAGCAGATCATGCAGTGCGGTGTCATCGGCTGTCATCCCGATGACCAAAAGGAGTGGTTCGACGCCACCCTGCAGTACCTGGCAGGACGTTATCCCGAGCTCAAGTCAACTGATGTAACCGAGTTGCGCACGCTCGGCGAGCGATTTGCCCAGCCGCCAAAAACGCAGGTGCAAGAAGCCGCTGCGGTTTAACGCGGTATCGTTGCCCCACATGATGCCCTGCTGCACCCGAACGCCTCTTGGTCCAAGAGGCGTTCGTCCGTTCTGATCACGGTCTCAGAGACGCTCAGGTGTAACTGACTCACTCAACGGTTCGCGCATCCGTTCGCGCCAGAGCATCAACGTGTAGTCTACGGTGGCGGCGAGCCCCAACACCGCCACAATGATCACCAGCGCGTTTACCTGCGACGGCGCGAGCAGGACCGCGAAAAACGTGATCAGTTGTGCGACGGTAACCGCCTTGCCAATCGGTCGCGCCTTGAACGGAATGGCGCGAAGCCACCTCACGTTGCGCGCCACGAAGAATCCGATCACCGACATCACATCACGGAACATGATCGCGACGGCATGCCAGAGGCTGAATTGGCCGCCCAGCACGTAACTGATCACCACGCCGAGCACAAAAAAGCGATCGGCGATTGGATCGAGCAAGGCACCGAAACGCGACGTGCTCTTGATGCGACGCGCTAACCACCCGTCGAGGAAGTCCGTCAGCGACGCAATCCCGATAAGGGCCAGTCGGGTCGGAACCGCATCGGACGCCACAAAACCCATCGCCAGTGCGACACGCGAACTGGAGACCAGGTTGGGCAGCGTGAACAGCGACGAGTGCGCCATAGAGCATATTACGCCGGAACCGGCCAGCCGTGCCACCCGTCGCGTGCAACTGTGATTCCGACGATCGGGTTATCCAGGGTGACATGAGGTGTGGGGTGAAACCATGATACGCGAACCGCTGGCCCAATTGGCGCCGTTGACCTTGCTGATTGGCCTGCTGGTCCTGTTGTGGGACATTCTGTTGGCCGGCTGGATGGCGGCGCGACGTGAAACACCGAGTGCGTTTACTCGCCTCACAAGTCTGTGCGGGCTGCTGGTCGCGCCCGCGATCGTGGTGGCAATCGCGACGGGCACGGAAGACGGTGCGCGCACCGTCTCGGGCATCTCATGGCTGCTGCCCGGCGTGTCGCTGGCGGGCGTACTCCAGGGTTTGTTTGACATATCGGTTGGACTTGTCTCCCCCGTCGTGGCCATACCGATCCTCCTCTACGATCTCGTGGTGACCGTGATCGTGACGGGAGACTATCTGGTAACCACCAGCGGCAGTGCGCCACTGCCCCTGCAGGCGGCGGTTTCGGCGCGCGATGTGGTATTCGGAATGACGGTCGGACGCGCGTCGTTGATTTCACCGTACGCGGTGCTCGTGCCGATAATCGCACCGGCGTACTCTGCCCGCTGGCGACTGTCCGGCGTGGCCCGTGCCACGCTTGTTCTCGCGGCAACCGCGGTCACCACGGTGCTGGTGATCGAGTGGCCACGCGGTGTGGCGGCCGTTCGCAGCTACCAACGCGCCACGCCGCCGCCCATGCAGGCGCGACCCCTTGGCGACTTCGCCCTCGGCATGCGCTTTCTGCCGGTCCTGGATGGCGTGCCAACCACCCGCGCGGTCAAAGCCGATCGCGCACTGGCGCAGCAATTCGAGCCCGACGCCATTCTGGTGGTACTTGGCGAAGACGGGACGCGCGGCATGGCGCTCGATTCGCTGGCGCGCGTGCTCGAACCGTTGCGCAGTGACAGCACCGTGATCGCCGTGGCCTTGCACCAGACCCGGCATCCTGGACGCGCCGACGATGCGATGCGGGCGACCACGATCGAACGGGTATTGGTTCGACTGCGCCCCGACGTCCTTTTCCCTGCCATTGGCGATCCAATCCCGTCGGTCCTGCCGTCAGAGGCGCCCAGCATCAGCTGGTGGCGATTGCTCCTGCGCACAAGCGATTCCGTACGGGCGCGCGTCCGCCCCGCGACCCGACTCGGTGTGGCGCTCTCGAGGATGGATGCGCGCGACAGCGCGATCTACGCATGGGCCGTGCGACCGACATCGCCGGTCGCGGTTGTGGGCGCGATGGTGTATCCGTCGTTCTCCGGTATTTCCGGCGTCGACGCCCGCCTTCGCGCGTTTGATCGCTGGCACGCGCGAGCCGACAGCGGCAGGGTACGCACTCCGGCGCATTGGTTGGTGAACGTTGGCGGACTGCCACACGCTCATGGTGACGCATCACAACTGATCGCCATGCGGCAGGCGCTCGCATGGGGTTCCCGCCGCCCATGGATCACGGCGGTGATTCTGGGGGAGCCGGCGGACTACGACGGCTCGATCGGGGTGCGAGCGGCCAACGGACGCGTGCGGGCGGCGTGGCCAACCCTCTCCGCTGCGGCGCGAGCGATGCGTGATGTACGGGCGCGGTGAAGGTTACTCAGCCGCTTCCGCGCACAATCCCCTCCACTACGCACTCCGGATCGAAATACCGTTCCGCCAGCGCCTGCACGTCATTGGCGGTCACAGCTTCAATCCGCGCGCAGAACTCCTCACGTTCTCCGACGCCGCTTCCGAAAAGCCACGCGTCAACCAGTTCCCCCATCACCGCGCTCCCAACCTGCTGACCGATCGCGTGCGAGCCAATGAGGTATCGACGCGCCCGCTCGAGTTCTTCTGCCGTGGGTGCCGCGTCGCGGAGTTTCGCAAACTCCAGCAACAAACCATCGCGGGCCTCGTTCTCTCGATCGGGTGACGTGGCGATGTAGGCGGCAAACGCGCCACCCGCCCGTCGTTCCACGGGAAACGCCGACACCTGGTAGGCCAGCGACTGCCGGTCGCGCAGTTGTTCGAAGAATCGCCCACCCAGTCCGCTGGCCACAGCGGACAGCACACGCGCCGCAAAACGCGCGGCATCGGTTCGGTGCGGACCGGGAAACAGCAAGGTCATCGCGGTCTGCTGTTTGTCGCGCTGATCTTCGGCGAGCAGTCGTTTCGACGTCCAGATCACCGACGACGGCGGCGCGTGGTCACGAAAAGCCAGCGTCGGGAATGCGTGCGCGATGATCGCGACCGCTGCCGCCGGATCAACGTCTCCAACCAGCGCGATAACGGTGGCGCCGCAACCAATGTGCTCCGAGTGAAATGCGCGCAAGGCGTCGGTATCAAGCGCGGCCAGCGATTCGGGCGTGCCGGTTACGGTGCGCGCGTACGGATGCGCGCCGTACGCGCTGCCCGTGGCGAGTCGCATCGGCCAACGAAACATGTCATCACGCAGGCGTGCAACTTCGGCCAGGGCGAGGGCACGCTCCGTATCGACGCCATCGTCGGGGAACACCGGGTGCTGCGTGACATCGGCCAGAATCGACGCCGCGACCTCCAGATGGCGAGTTGGTACTGACAGCGACCAGCCGAGACTTTCCAGTCCGGCGGTTACGCCGATACTGGCACCGAGTTCCTCAACCGCTTCGGCAATCTGAGCGCCGCTGCGTGTGACTGTGCCCTTGAGCATGGCATGAGCCGTCAGTCGAGCCAAACCTTCGCGGCCCTCGGGTTCTGCACTGGCGCCTCCGCGTTGATACACACCGAGGCTGACCAACGGCGCGCCCTTTCTTGGCAGGATGATCACTGAAATGCCGCTGGCCAACTCGTACAGATGGACACCATCCACGATCGCGCGAACGGCTGTCGATGCAAGGCCGGTGGACACGGCGAGCGACGGCACGCCGCGCGTTGGCGTGGCGACGTTCGGCGGTGGCAGCACACTGCTGCCTTGCCCTTCCGCCTCGCGAAACCATCGCTGGCACGTGTCGGCGTCGGCTACAAGCGTGGGCGCCGACGTCGGGCGATAGCTCATCACCGACAGCTGCGCAGGATCGAGATACTGCTGCACGGTGTCCTGCAAGGTACGGGCGTTTAGCGACAGCAGCCGATCGTAGTACGCTGCGGCGACTGACAACCCGCCATCGGCCTCCCACGAGGCGAGGTACGTGGCTTGCCCTTCCATCGATTCCAGACGACGCAACCAGCGCGCCTCGAGAATGTGTTGCGCCCGCGCGACCTCGCTGTCGCGGAATCCCTGTTCGCGCGCCGCCTGCACCTCACGCCATATCTGCTGCGCGGCCATGGGGGCCTGTTCACCGGCGGCTTCCGCATGGAGCACGAAAACGCCAATGTCGCCGGCGGTGTAATGCCAGGCCGATACCGATGACGCCAACTGTCGATCGCGCACGGCGCGATACAGACGTGACGCGCGCCCGGTACCCAAGGCGACGCCCGCCAGATCGAGCGCCGGTGTGTCGGCATGCCCAATGCCCGGTGCGCGCCAACCGAAGGCGATCTGCGGCTGCGCAATGTCGCCCGACAGTTCCTGCAGGCGAAAACCCGGCAGCGATTGCTCGACCGGGGCCGCGGCGCGCGGCACCGGCGCATTGGGCAACGTGCCATGCCGGGCGTACACTTCGCGACGCACCGCATCGGGATCGACGTCGCCGACGATCGAGAGCACGGTATTCGAGGGTTGATACCACGCGCGGTAGAACGCATGCACCGCAGGCGCGGTGAGCGTTCGCAACCCCGCCTCGTCGCCGATGCGCCATCGACGAATGCGATGGTGGTCGTGCAGCAGCGCATACAGCGCCTCGATCGTCACGGCGCCCGCCGTATCGCGCTTCCGCTTTGCTTCCTGGATAATGACGTCAAGCTCGCGGGACAATTCGCCCGCATCGATCAGCGAACGCGCGTAGGCATCGTACTGGATATCCAGGCCCCGCACGAACGAGGCCGATGGCAGCACGGTGAAGTAGCTGGTGTGATCGTAAATCGTATGCGCGTTGAGATAGCCCCCGCTGGCCTTGGTTTCGCGCGCGATCGCGCCCACACCGCGCGTGGGTGTCCCCTTGAAGAACATATGCTCAAGAACATGGGAGATCCCCACGACGTCATCGGTTTCGTCGAAGTACCCCACCTTCACGTGCGTCACGATGGCAACCACGGGAGCCGAGGGATCCCGTCGCACAAGCAGCGTCAGGCCATTGGGAAGGACATCGCGTTCGGTCTCCTGATGCAGAGCGATGGCGTCGCCCGCCGCGATGCCACTCATGGGGGCGGGGCTCCGGTGATCGGTGGAGTCACGAATGCCGGCACCGTCATGCATGGCGTCCACTCGCCCGAACCCGCACGAGCCGCCCAACGTCCGGCTTCGTCGAGACGACCAAGACGATACAGCGCACACCCCAGAAAACCCTGCGCCAGTCGATCGGACGGATTGAGTTCGAGGGCGCGGACATAAAAACGGCGGGCAAGTTCGGGCTGGCCGTCCGCCAACAGCGCGGCGGCGAGTTCGCGCTGCGCCAGCGCATTGGCCGGCTCAATCCGCACGGCCGCGTCGAGAAATCGACGCGCTCGCACCAGATCGTTTTCCTCGCGCGCGAGTCGGCCAAGATAGACGAGTGGACGGGCATCGTCGGGATGATCCTGTGCCGCGTTCGCAAATGCCGTGCGCGCGACCTCCCGCGCGCCGCGCGCGTACGCCGCGAGGCCTTCGTCGAAGTCCCGACTGCCCCGACCCGCCAGGAACAACCAGGCGACGGCGCTGCCGATCAACCCAACCATGAGCACGCCGAAAACGAACGCGGTGGTCGCGTACCATGGTCGCGCGGGCCGCACGCCTGCGGCGTCCCACGCGTTCGCGCCGCCAGCAGGAGGGACCACGGACGCGACGTTGGCGACCGGTGTGGCGACCGGCGCGGCGAACGACCCGGCGCCAGACGGTTGTGACGGTGCGGCCATCTGCACATCGACCGCATGCTCGAGCGCCATCCACGCCTCGCGCGCAATCATTCGTTCGTGATCGCCCGGTGGCGCGTCGGCGTCAGCGACCTCGCGCAATCGATCCATCCACCCTTGCAGCGCCACCAGCGCGTGCGCGTCGCCCAGCGTCAGAAACTGGCGACGACGCGCCTCACCCACGAGCGCCTGGCCGGTGAGTGCGGCGCGACCCACCACGACGTGCAACACCTGCTCGGTGGCATTCCACATCGCGCGGCCGCGTGCGTGCGGCGACTCCAGTCCGGCGCGGTGCTCGCGCCATTCCGGCGTGGTGGTCGCCTCAGTGGGTGGCCGACCCAGACTCGGTTCGAATTCGGCGCGTGCCGCGTCCAGCGCGGCGCGCGCACTCACCGTTCGATGCGCAGCAGGCCCGCGCTCGCGCTTTCGCGCAGGAACGCCTCCGGCGCATGCGATGCAATGCGCAGTCCCGTCGCGCCGTAGTGCCGTCGCGCCTCAAGTGCCATGTACTCTTCGAGCGATCGACCGGCATCACGCGCATCACGCAGCGCGTGCACGATCTCATCCCACGTCCCTTCAAACGTGCTGCCATCACGCATGATCACGCGGTGCGCAAGGTCCGGCGCGAACGCATCGATCGGCATGAATTCGGTGTGCGGTACCCCCTGCTGCTGTTGCACGAGTCCGGTCAGCAGGCCGCCCAACGTTTCCAGTTGGCCTTGCGCCTTCGCCAAGGCTTCGCTCTCCTGCTCCATCACGCGTTGCTCGACTTCATTCAACAGGTCGTCAATCGCGTCCGGCTCACCGGCAAGTTCGACGAGTCGCGCCTGCCACGGCCGGAGTTCAGGGTCGTCGTCGGTGAGTCGATGGACCGACTTCTTGAGTTCGGACAGTCGCCAGATCCCCAACTCATCCCAATGGTCATCCGGCGTCGTCATCACATATTCGGCCAATGCCGCTTCCAGCTCGCCCGAATCATACAGGAGATTGGCCAGATACACGCGCGCCTCGGCGAACTCCGCATCCAGCACCAGCGCGCGTCGCAGCGACCCGATGGCGTCGCCGTCATGTCCCAGTCGATGCTGCGCATAGCCTACGCAGGCCGCCGCTTCCGCCGAATCGGGGGCGTGCGTAACGGCGCGTTGGAAGTAGGTGAGCGCATGATCCACGAATCCCTCCCGGAACAGCGCCCGACCGATCTGCAACATCAGTTCAATATCATCATCGTAACCGAGCGCGATTGTACGATCGAACGCCCGCAGGCCCGCCTCGTCCTGTCCAAACTTGAGCAGCACTTCGCCCAGTCCGGCCAACGCGTCTTCATGCTCGGGATCGAGGATCAGCGCTTCTTCGAAGCTGCGTCGCGCCCAGGCGAATTCGTCGCGGGCCAGTCGGGCGTATCCCACGCCAACCTGCAGCTCGACGGCGTTGGGGTACACCGCCAATCCCTCGCGCAGCAGCTCGAGGGCGTCATCGTACTGCCCTTCGTTGTACAGGGCATGAGCACGCTCGTCGTAC
>JANOKE010000112.1:0-1520 GCA_031419135.1 Gemmatimonadaceae bacterium | reverse complement strand
CGCATGTCGCGATTTCTGACGGCGGTGGACTTCGTGCAGGCCGACCGGTTGCGACGGCGTTTTGCGCACGAGGTGGCGACTATTTTCGAGCAGGTGGATGTGCTGCTCGTGCCGTCGTTGCGCGACGAGACGCTCACCACCACCAACTTCACGGGTCATCCGTCACTCACACTGCGGACGGGGTTCGTGCAGGTGTCGGAAGCACGCAGTGACTGGGCGCCTGATCCGAAAAATCCCTTGCCCACGTTTGCGACGCCTCGGCGCGTGCCGCATGGCGTCACGCTGATTGGCAGGTTGTTCGATGAAGGGACGGTGGCGCGCGTGGGTGTGGCGTTGGAGCGGGCAGCGGGAGTGGCGAAGGAGCGGCCGGCAGGGTTTTAGGTTGCGACGGCAATGACTTTTCATGCCGAAGAAACGCCAGAATGAGACTCGCCATGCTCTCGATCATCGAACCGCACATGAGAAAGTTCCGTCTCCACGCATCGGCGGCACTGCTAACAGCGCTGAGTGCTGCCACCGCGAATGGACAGCCGTGCCCAGTGACGAACTCGAGCCAAACCGGTTGGGTGCGTCACGAGAGTCGAGAATTTGGCATCGAAATGCTCGCGCCGCCGTCGTTCGATCGAATGAACTGGTCAAGTCGCTCAGACACCACGTCGTCCCCACCGTTTTCGCTCTGGAAGAATGCTGTTACGACGGTGAACATCGCTGGCCCGACCAACATGCTGGTGGACAATGTTGGTCGCGCCAAAGGGACCGCGTGCGTACTGAAGACGGTGGCGGGCAGCCTGCGACTGAAGATGTGGCGTTTGATCGGAACGCAGTACAACGGACGAGACACCACTTACTTCTCTGCAGGAGGGGAGATCACTCTGCCCGGGCGACCTCGCATGGTCGTAAAGTTGACGGCGCACGATAGCGTGACCTTGCTAGGAAACCTTCAGATGCTCCAGACGTTGAAGTTGCTCAAGTCCTATCACTGAGCGCGGGCGGGTTCAGCGCATGGAGGGCCACTCCATGGAGCGAAAGCGAGCGCCGACGGGTTCTCCCGTCGGCGCTCTTGTTTGCTACATCGTCCGAAACATGTGTGGCTCCCGCGCCCGCAGTGACTGGGCGCCTGATCCGAAAAATCCCTTGCCCGCATTTGCGACACCACGACGTGTGCCACATGGCGTCACGCTGATTGGCCGGTTGTTCGATGAAGGGACGATGGCGCGCGTGGGCCTGGCGTTGGAGCGGGCGGCGGGAGTGGCGAAGGAGCGGCCGGCAGGGTTTTAAGTTGTTCGCGAAAGCTTGAGCACCAGGCACGCATCGTCGCCGAACATGCGGTGTTCAATGGTCACGTAGCCGAGTCGGTGGTAGAACGCCAACGCGCGGGTGTTACTCGCCAGCGGGTCAATCACGATGGCGGTAACCGACGGGTCGGCGAAGCAGAGGCCGTGGGCGAGTCGCATCATCTCGGCGCCATACCCTTTGTTGCGGTCGTTGTGCGCGCCAATCCAGATGTCGATCGCCCGCAG
>JANOKE010000111.1:0-3416 GCA_031419135.1 Gemmatimonadaceae bacterium | reverse complement strand
ACCTCGGACAAACGAAACGCCGACGGGACGAGGGCAAGCGACAGGCTGGTCGTCGTCGCGCCTGCCGCGAGCACCACGTTGCGAACCACTGGCTCGAATCCGATACGCTTGATATCGAGCGTGTAGGAGCCGAACGGTACCACGCGTATGGCAAACCGGCCGCTCAGATCGGTGAGCGAGCCCATGGCGGTCCCTCGAATTCGCACTTGCGCCAACGCCACCGGTCTGCCCGTCGTGGCGTCGCTCACCTCGCCCAGAATTGATCCGCGCGTCGCCGTATCGGTCACGACTTCAGGTCGAACGGACTGGGCGTGGATGCCACGCGCGGCGGCCACAACTACGCCCAACAGCAGACCGGCGAGGGCGTTGCGCATCATCGACATGGCAGTTGACTCCTGAGGGTATATGCAGGGAGCCTGCCATCCGCCCGTTTGTGACACGGGAGGCGCGCCACGCCGCTTGCGTGGGCACAGGAATTGCTCCAGACTCGTGCAGGGAGTTGTTCGCCTCGTGACACAGGACATCCGATGGCATTCATCACCATGCGTGGCGCCGCCGTCTTGCTTTCGCTGCAGTCGGCGCAGGCCGTTGTGGCCGGTTCCGTGCGCAATGGCGCAACGAACGAGCCGTTGGCTGAAGCGATCGTGTCCATGTCAGACATGAATCGCCGCGTGCTCGCGGATTCAGCGGGACACTATGTGTTTCGTCAGGTCCCGGCTGGTCCCCATCATATCGCCGTGCGAGCGCTTGGTTTTGCACCGCGTACCGTGCACGCGCTGGTGCCAACCGGCGGCGTGCTGGAAATCAACGTCGCACTGGTGCCGAGCAAGACGCGACTGCCAACGCTGTTCGTTCGACCCGCCATTGCCGTGCGCGGGATGGCCGAGGAGCGCGAGACTCGTACGGCCGACCGGCGAGCGACGATTGCTGCGGTGCGCAATAACCCGATGCTGACGGAGCCCGACATGTTGATGGCGGTCTCCGGCGGTACCATCGTGGCGAGACCGGAATCGCCCAGCGGACTGCACATCCGCGGTGGGGCGTCGGATCATGTGGCATACCTGTTGGATGGGATCCCGGTATTCAGTCCGTATCACGCGGCCGGCATGTTCAGTGCATGGAATCCAGATGCGATGTCGGCCGTAACGGTGTCGTCGTCCATGCCGAATCCGGGTGACCTTGCCTCGCTGTCCGGGACGGTGGCCGCAACCACACGCGCGCCATCCGAGCGACTGTCGGCGCTGGGTTCGGTGAGTACCACGCAAGCGCGCGTGACCGTGGACGGTTTGTTGGGAGACGGCGGCGCCAGTATGATGCTGAGCCTCCGTGCCGGACTGCCCAGCGTGACCGCTCCTCGACACGAACAATCGTATGTGCGCGGCGAAACGGGTGATCGGCTCGGCAGGGTGGAGACGCCACTCTTTGGCGGACGGCTTCGATTGTTGGGCTTTGAGAGTGTCGACGAGATCACGACGTCGGCTGTCGTCTCTGACGCGCCAACAACGGTCGATGACCCCCCGCGAAACGCATACCGCTGGCGCAGTCGTTCCGTGGGCGGCGAGTGGCGAGGGTTGCGTGGTGGCGGCGAATTGCGACTGCTGGGGTGGCGTGCCGCGAGCGACGCCGGAGCGACGTGGAGCACGATAACCGAGCGGGTGTCGATGGAATCGTCGCGTGACGATGCGGGAATGCTGGTCGCCGCCACGCACACCACAGCGCGATCGACCACCGTGGTTGGCACACGTCTGGAACAGAGCCGCACGTCGTACTCCGTCAACGGACACGCGAACGACCTGGTGCCCACACGGCTTGCGGCGCAGACGTTTATCACGACTGCATTCGCGCAGCATGAGCACATGGTGACCAATCGCACCACGCTGAACGCCGACCTCTCTCTCGCCGCATTTCGGGGCAGGGTCTTTGTCGGGCCGCGCGCGCGATGGCAGTGGAAGGCGACGGAGCGTGTATCGTTGTCCAGCAGCTATGCGCGCCTGCATCAGTTTGCCCAATCACTTCGCAATCAGGAATCGATCACCGGCACCGTCTTTCCAGTGGAGCTCTACATCGGTGCCGGCGGTGTCACCGTTCCCGTCGCCCGCAGCGAGCAGGGTATCGTGTCCGCGTCATACCAAATGTCGCGTGGCCCGCGCCTGAGCGCCGAGGTCTTCCGTCGGCGATTGAACGGCATTGTGCTGGTGGCGGCCAGTAACACCGAACCATTCGCCACGCATGCGTCGACGGTTGGAGACGGCATGGTTCGTGGAGTGGGCGTCGACGCGTCAATGAGTCGGTCTCGCTACGGCGTCGTGGTGAGTTATGGACGGCAACGGGTGCGATATGCTGCCGGGAGCATGACCTATGTTCCCGAGCATGGTGCTGCGCACACGTTTGACGGCGGCGTCACCGCGTATCCCGTGCCATCGCTATCGATTCGACTTGGAGTGGCGGGCGCACTCGGTCGTCGAACCACACCGGTTGCGGGAACGTTCGAGTGGGAGGCGTGCAATTTGCGAGATCGGGGCTGCGAGTTTGGTGGCAGTCCTCGCACCAGCGTCGAATCGCTTGGCCGCTCCACGCTGCCCGGCTATCTGCGTGCCGACCTTGGCGTTCGAAAACACTGGCACGCGGAAATCGGTGGACGCGACATGGTGGTCGCGCTGTTCGGTGCGTTGACCAACGTGACCGGTCGGCAAAATATCCTTACCTACGTCAACGATCCGGTGTCGGGCGTGCCCAGTCCGGTGGACATGCGTCCGCGAGCGCCCCTGGTGGTCGGCATGGAATGGCGTTTTTAGGCGCGACCGCCAGCCTCGTGTCACAAAATCACCCGGTTGTCGGTTCTCACTGTATGCAACGCCTGATGGAGCAACCCCGACTGGCCCCGACCGATGACGAGATGCCGACCGCCCCACGGGATATACTGTCGACAGAACCCTCGATTCGATCTGACGTGCATCGGTCGTTCGACGATCGATTCGTGGAATTGTTTGACGTGCACTACCACCGATTGTTTCGCTATCTCGACCGGTTGGGCGGCGATCCCGATCTGGCCGCCGACGTCGCACAGGACGCGCTGGTCCGGTTGTATCGGCGAGGCGCGGTTCCCGACGTCCCCGGCGCCTGGCTGGTGAGCGTTGCCATGAATCTGCTTCGGAACGAACTGAGCACACGCAATCGGCGAAAACGTCTGCTCACGCTGGGGCGCGGCGAGCGGGCGCATTCCGACCCGGCACCCGCAGCGGATGCGCAGGTGCTGGCGCAGGAGACGCGTCGTCGTGTGCGCCGTGCCCTCGATGGCCTGCCGGAGCGGGACCAGCGACTGATTCTGTTGCGCGCGGAGGGCTACAGTTACCGTGAGATCGCCACGGCGCTCGCCATGCATGAAGCGAGTGTGGGGACCCTGCTCGCACGCGCGC
>JANOKE010000110.1:0-6137 GCA_031419135.1 Gemmatimonadaceae bacterium | reverse complement strand
GGTGCGTGCCGGCAGATGGAGCGTACCAAGCCATCGTCCAGCGCGATCGAATACGTCGAAGCTGGCCGTTGTACTCAACATGAGGTCGCGTGCGACAAAAATGTCGCCGAGTTCGCCGACCACTACGCCGCTCGCCGCTGGTAGCGAATCGGGTACGGAAATCGCCGCAAGAGCGGAATTCAATGTGACGGGATCTCCGCCCCGCTCGCGCTCGCGTACCTCGTCGGCCGCCAAACTTACCTCGTCGGGACACGTTGACGGGCACCTTCGATGCGCCGATTCAGTGATGCCAGCCACGCTCCGTAGTCAACCGTCGCGGCAATCCTCGTCAATCCCACCGGACGAGTGTGAATGGTCGGCGCTTGCGACGGGACGCCGACGCCGAGATATTCGTGTTCGGTGTCGCGGGACACCTCCGGTCCGCGGAAAGGGCAGCGCCCACCCCATGCAGCATCAGATTCCCATGCGCCCTCTTCGGGCCGATGGTGCGGACGCCGGCCACAACGAAGGAGGCGTCCCATGGCATCACGGTTCCGACGTGCGCTCCCCGAGCGCGCCGATCTGGCGCAGCAAAAAACGCAGGCGAAGGAGCTGTTGCGGGCCTTCGTCGGTGGCGATCCCGACGCCAGTGCGCGGGTCCGCGACGCGCTCCCGGACAAACCGCGTATCGTGCTCGCCGACGCGCAGTTCGTGCTGGCCCGCGAGTATGGCTTTCACGACTGGGCAGCGCTCCGGCGGCACATCGACGAGCGCGTCGCGCTCGCCCGTCCGCCGCATGAGCAGATGCACGACGCGATGCGGCAACATGACGCCGCTGCGGTGCGGCGATTGCTTTCACAACACCCCGAATTCAAGCCGCTCATCAACGCGCCGGTGATGTCGTTCAACGCGCCAGCGATCGTTGCCTGCGCCGATGATGCGGCGATGGTCGATGTGCTGCTCGAGTTCGGTGCCGATCCCAACAGACGCAGCGAGTGGTGGGCCGGTGCGTTCCACGCGCTCCACGTGGCGACGGGCACGGCGGCGGAGCGACTGCTCGCGGCCGGCGCCATTCCAGATGCTTGTGCCGCGGCACACCTCGACCACGCCGACCTGCTGGCGACGATGCTCGCCTCCGACCCACGGCGCGTCGGCGAACGCGGCGGTGATGGGCAGACCCCGCTGCACTTTGCGCGCTCGCGGCGTGTCGTCGACCTGTTGCTCGACGCCGGCGCCGATATCGATGCCCGCGACGTGGATCATCGGGCCACACCGGCGGAGTGGATGATCGAGCGATCGCGTGGCGCGGGGCGTTATGCGCTGGCGCACTATCTCGTACGACGCGGCGCGGCCGTCGACATTTTCCTGGCCGCCGCGCTGGGGCTCACAGACGACGCCCGCGCGATGGTGCAAGGCGACTCGACGCGCCTCGATGAACAGACCGGACGGGGGAGGTACGCCGAGGTGCCACCAAGCAGTTCCCACATCTACCTCTGGACTATCGGGAGCAACCGCTCGCCGTTGGATGTTGCGGCGCAGTTCGGACACGAGGATACACTCGCCGCGATGCTGCCTTTCTCGACACCGTTGCAGCGTCTACGGCTGGCCTGTCGTCGCGCGGATGCGGTGGGTGCACGGGCGCTGCTGCGCGAGCACCCGAACGTCGTCGCTTCGCTTGGCCCTGACGATCAACGTGCGATCACCGATGCGGCGTGGGATGGCAACGCACCGGCCGTGGCGTTGATGCTGGAGCTCGGGTTCGACCCCGCCACACCGGGACAGGACGGGGGAACCGCGTTGCACTGCGCATCGTGGCAGGGTGCCGCAGCAACCGTCGCGGCAATCCTCGCCAATCCCACCGGACGTGTGCTCACCACACATCGTGAGGCGCATCACGCGAGCACGCCACTCGGCTGGTGCTGTCACGGGTCCCTGCATGGACCGCGCGAGGGTGAGTTTGCGCAGGTCGCGAAACTGCTGCTTGAGGCCGGAGCGCCACTCGAAGCGTACGAGGCGTCCGACGAATTGGAGGCATTCTTTTCCGGACGGTAAGCGTGTCACTGGGAGCGCTCTTTGCGTTTCCCTTTGCGCGTGGAACCGATCCCAACACCGCCTGCAGCCGATGCAGATGGTCACCGAAAGAGTGGCGACGCTTGAGGGCGTCGGGGTTTGTAGACGCCGTGCACCGCCGACGCCGCGTGTGGCATGCGCGCCCCAGGACCGTGGAGCGCTGAGCATACGCCCTCGGCGCGCGCGGACCGTCACCGATCCGTTGCGCGACGGGCCGTTTCAACGAAACGTCGGCGAGTCGCGGGCCTGGCGATGCGTGCTGCAGACGGGCGGACGGTCAGTGCCAGTCCTTGACTCTCTTATGCCGTCAAGGAGAGGGCGAAAGTTACCGCAACTCCACCGTCGCTCTGACTGTACCGCCCTTGAGCGCAGCGTACTGAATGGTGATTGGTCCTGATCCCTTCACCAGATACTCGATGCTCCGTGTCGTCTTGCCGGGAAGCCCGTTGCGAATGACGATGCGCTTGAGGTCCTTCTGATCGATCATCGAGAGCGGCCCGGGCTGGAACTTGTTCAGCACCACACCGGCGGTGATCACGTTCACGTTGCGGCCTTCCAGCGTGAGCACATCAGGGCGGACCACTTTGGTCTGCGCCGCTTTCACCATGATGGTTGGGATGACGCGGCTGTTCGTCACATCCACGCGAACGCGATACACATCCCCTTCCACCTTCTCAGCCGTCGCATTCTCCATGGTCACCAGCGGCATCTGATCGGCGTGGTGCAGCGTGAACGCCATGTTTCGATGGAAGAGCTCCATGCTCATGAAGCGCGGGTTGACGCGTCCCTGCAACTTTTTCCATCCACCCAGTTCGACTTTGCCATACTGCGGATGATCAAACGGTTTCCAATCCTCGTACTCGTCGCCGAATTCGAGGAAGTCATCGAAAAAGAAATTGCTCTGCTGCCCGGCGATCGGTGATGTGGGATCAGTCGCCTGCTTCTGCAGCAGCGGACTGTTGTAGTACTGCCCGCCGTTCCACAGTTCGTTGGAGTAGGAGAGAATGCCGAGTCCATCGTTCGTCCAGTCGATGGACCCACCGTGCACCGTGTACAGGCCGCGCCAGATCACGAGATAGTCGTAGTAGGGAAGCATGCGCTCTCCCATTTCGGCGATTTCGTCATACGCGCGAATATCCGCTGCGGGATAGTCTCCGTACCATGCCGATCCGGGGGGCCGCAGAATCATGCCCCCTGAATTGTGGTAGGTCTGCATGCCGGCAATGTTCGGATGCAGCATCCAGAAATCGTTGGTGGCGCGCGATTCGGGAAGCTGGAAGGGATAGTCCATCGAGCCGCCCTGTACGTAATTCGGTTGCCAGTCGGAACCGTAGTTGCGATTTCCGTCGTAGCCACCCGGCGGATCTTCGTCGATGAGACCATCGCCGTCGTTGTCCTTGCCTTCACGGCCGAGGATGATCCAGTCGCCTTTTTCTCCGGCAGGTACGGGTTCCATGATGCGCTTATCGAGACGACTGATGCGGTGCGTGCCCTGACCGGGCACATACTTCCGAATGGTCTCGATGACGCCGTTGCCATTCAGATCGTCCGGCCCATCCTCATCGAACTTGCCATCGCCATCGCTGTCCACCGGCACGTGACCGGTGCGCGAGCCGTCTCCCGTTCCGTGCAGAAAGAAGTCGCGTCCGTCGGGATTGATGGTGGGAAGAATGTAGAACACGCGTTCGTCAACCAGCCGCTTCACGGTTGGAATGCGGTCGTAGTTCTCCATCAGGTACCAGAGCGTGTACAGCGAAACTTCCGTTCCCTGGATTTCATTGCCGTGTACGTTGGCCTCGATGAACATCGCGGCCTTGGTCAACTCGGGCCCCGTGGCGGGATTGTTCACCGTCATCATCCAGATGTCGCGATTCCCGTAGCTCTTGCCGAGTGATTGCAATTTGAGAAAGCGCGGCCAGGTTTTTTCCATCAACTTCATGCGGTCGCCAACCTCGGTGTGATCGAGCCAGCGATCCCACGTCAGGTTGAGCTTGTGCTCGGGGTCCGAACCGCGTTTTGCACCCGGCGCATTCGTCGCCTGGGCCGCCGCGTTGCCAGCGATGCCCAACATCAGCACGGCGCAGAACACCGCAGCCAGCCGCTTGGTATGTGTCATGATGGACGTTCTGTTTCGCATGATGGTCGTGGTGTGCGCGTGTGTCTTGCTCATTTGAGCGTCACGGTCGCGCTGTCCGTGCCTCCCTTCTGCGCCAGCACGTTGATGACGACAGCCGCGTCAGGCTTACCGCGAATCACCCACGTGATTTTCTGTCGTGTATTCGACCCATTCAGGTTCGGAATGCGCACGGACTTTGGCGATCCCGTGACGATGTCTGTGGATGGAATCTCGATGGTGACGAGCGTGGCTTTCACGGATCCGGATACCACGCCATGCTGCAGCGACGCGGGGAAGAATCCGGTGTTTTCTACTTCGACCGTGACCGAGAAAATACCGCCTCCGTGTGCTTTCACTTCCGTTTTCGCGATGTGTACGCGCGGTAACATCGACGCGAGTTTCACCAGGAACTCGCCTTGTTTGCGTCCAAGTTCCGGCAGATCCTTCGCCAGCGCATTGCTGCCCGTATAAGGACGGAATCCGCCAATCTCCACGTCGCCCAGTTCAGCGTGCTTGAACGCAGTCCACGCCACGAACGCATTCAGGCCGCCCGCGTCGAACGACTTGAGAATGGCGGCATCGCCTGTGGCAGTCGTACCCGGTGCGGTCGGAGCAGCCGGTGTTGCCGGTGGCGTTGCGGGGGGTGTCGCC
This sequence comes from Gemmatimonadaceae bacterium, assembly GCA_031419135.1. Taxonomy (GTDB): domain Bacteria; phylum Gemmatimonadota; class Gemmatimonadetes; order Gemmatimonadales; family Gemmatimonadaceae; genus Gemmatimonas. The sequence continues at coordinate 1,321 of JANOKE010000110.1, read as the reverse complement.
GCAGCTGCCGACGGAGTCCATCCCGGAGTGGAGAACGAGGGTACGCCGTACTGATAGTAGCCGTACTGAAAGAACGCTCCGCGCGGTCGGCGCTGCGAGGGTACCGCTCTGATTCCGGTAATGGTCTTGTACGCCTCTGACACGGCCTTGAAATACTCGAGGTCCGCTCTGTTCACCGTCGTATCGGGACGTCGGCCCGATGCCGGATTGTTGTCGGCACCCACCTGTGCGCCACGCGTGCGCGTTGCAGCGCCGAACGGCAGTTGTGGTGTCGCCAGCATCCCCGTCTCGAAAACCTTTGTGAGGGACGCGTCAGCAAACGTTGGCAATCCCAGCGACGTGGGCGTCGCCAGTCGGCCGGTCGCGTCGGGTGGAACGACAAGATTGTCGCTGTGACCGTAGGTGAGTATCGCCCCAATGTTCCGGTGCGCAATCATGAAATCCATCAACGCTCGGCTTTCCTTTTCGCTCACCATATGCGGACCAGCATCCGCATCGAAATAGGGATAGTCGTGCTGGAAGTTGCGATTCAAATCGACGCCCCCCGGCCCGTCCTCATTGAGGAAGCCATCGCCGTCCGAGTCGATGCCCTCCCAATACAGTTTGTAGCTCCCAACGTCGCCCTTGCTGGCATCCGCTTTCTTCATGGTGCGTGGATCGGCAGGATCGATCATGTATTCGCCGGCGGGATCCTTCACGCGCATCACGGAAATCACGCCGTCGCCATTCAGGTCTTCCGGCCCATCTTCGTCAACGCGCCCGTCGTTGTCGTCGTCGTAGGGGCGCAGGTTCGTCTTCCGTCCCGATTTCACAGACGCAAACGACAACTCGGCACCATCGGGATTGAGCCGCGGGAACACGTAGACCACCTGCGCGTCGAGCATCTGCTTCACTGCGGGATTCGTGGCGTTCGTGAGCAGATATCGAATGGACTCCAGCGCGTGCGAGCTGCCAACGAGATGGTCGCCCTCAAGGTTGCCGACCATGAGTACACCGGGCCGATCGGACACCGGTTTTCCACCGGGGTTCGCGATCTCGATCACCCAGATGTCACGACCGCCAATGGTCGTGCCGACTGATGTCATTTTGGCGGACCGTGAACCGGTAACCAGTGTGCGCAGCTCACGAGTGAACGCGTTGTGCTCGAGATAGGCAGGGGACTGGGCCTGCGCTGTAGCCGCGAGGGCCACCAGGGCGAGGGCCGAAAGCCGGGTCATGAGGAGATGGGGGCGGGTTGAACTAGCGGGTGCAACATTGGCCGACTGGAGAGTACGGACCCGGCGGGTACTGAAGCAAGCACTCATCGCGCCCCTGCTGACAG
>JANOKE010000109.1:0-1361 GCA_031419135.1 Gemmatimonadaceae bacterium | reverse complement strand
GATGCAATACTCAAGTGACGACGGAAAGACGGCGATGCACTTGACCACTTCGCATTTCTCCCTCCATTCACTGATCTGCAGAAACTTGAGTCCGTCGCCACTCGTGCTGTGCAACATGAACAGCACTGGCAGCGATTGTTTGTGAAGAAGACGTTGGGGGTGTCACCCCTGGCGCCGCTACTTCGCGTGATGCCCGTAAATGGAACGCCAGACGTTCCATTTACGGTATTCATGGCCACGTATGATCCATCGGCACGTTTTCGACCTGGTCACCGCTCGCCTGCGGGCCACCTCGAGTGTGGTGCTACTTGGGCCGCGACAGGTGGGAAAGACAACGCTTGCGCGCGCCATCGCCGACGCGCGAGGCAACGCGGCGGTGTATCTCGACTTGGAATCAAGTGCCGATCAGCGCCGCCTCAGTGATCCTGAGAAGTTCCTGCGTGCGCAGGCAGGCAAGTTGGTGGTGATTGACGAGATACATCGCGCACCAGGCGTCTTCCCCATTCTGCGCGGCTTGATTGATGGGCGTCGACGCGCGGGCGATCGCGTTGGACACTTCCTGCTGCTTGGCTCCGCGTCGCTGGAACTGATGCGCCAGTTGAGCGAATCACTCGCCGGTCGGGCAGCGTACGTAGAGCTCGCAACGATAAACGCGGGCGAGCTGCCTGGAACGCTCGACGACACCACACCGACCGTCGAGACGTTGTGGGTGCGAGGTGGATTTCCCGAAAGCCTGCTCGCGCGCGACGATGCGAACAGCCTCGCGTGGCGTCGTGATCTCATCCGCGCCTATCTCGAGCGTGAAGTCCCGATGTTTGCGCCGAGGCTGCCGGCCGCGACTGTTGAGCGTTGCTGGCGAATGCTCGCCCACGATCAGGGATCGCTACTGAACCAGTCCCGTCTCGCCACGAGTCTCGGCGTCTCGGCGCCCGCGGTGGGCCGCTACGTTGATTTGCTGGTCGACCTGCGCTTGGTTCGTCGTCTGGCGCCGTGGAGCGGAAACGCTGGCAAGCGACTCGTGCGATCGCCCAAAGTGTACGTGCGTGATTCCGGCCTCGTTCACGCATTGCTCGATCTCGAATCGTGGAACGACGTAGTCGGCCATCCGGTCGCGGGCGCCTCGTGGGAAGGCTTGGCGGTGGACCGCGACGAACTCTCCGTCGCGGGTGGTGACTGCTACAAGGGAAAGCGCCGCTATTTCGCGCGCAACTCCACGCCCGCCATCGCGGTTCGACCCAACGGGGACGACGCGTTGTCGCGGATAAACGACGCCGCGTTTGCTGGATTATCTACCCGCAAGTACGCGTGGAGGCTGCGCGCCACTCGCATGGACGCCATGACGTAGGGGCGCACCACGCCGG
>JANOKE010000108.1:0-4419 GCA_031419135.1 Gemmatimonadaceae bacterium | reverse complement strand
CCGCTCCCTCACCAGCTTGGGCACCACCGTGTTTCTGACCAGTGGGAGCGGCTATCTTGCGGCGATCGACGCCCGCGATCTGCATCGAGTGTGGCGGGTGAATATGAATCTCGGGTTCCCAAACGACATTGCTGTCGATTCACTGTATGTGTACGTTGCGCACCTTGGCGGCCAGCTGAGTGCTTTCCGGGTGACGGATGGCAGTCATGTGTGGACGCTCAATCATCACACGTTTCTTCAGGGTGATGCGGAATTGATTCTTGCGGCACCGGCTCTTGATGGAGATCGGGTGTATGCCGGTGGCACGTATGCGGTGTACGCGCTCAAGCGCCACTGAGCGCACCGGCGCGCCGCACGAGAGTCGGATCCGCCACTCGAGAAACTTGGTGTTGCAGCCTTGTGCAGTAAGCCGGGTGACGGTGATCACGGCGCGGTCTGAACGGAAAGTGCATGTTGCGCAGCAGGCCAAACAAAGGCGAACAGGCAGCGAGGCGCGCCGTGCAACTATTGGCTGTACTTCCAGACGAATCACTTGTAGTCGTGCGTGCGTGCTTGCCGAAGGCATGCCAATTTCGCGCATGTACGGTGAGCTCACTTCTGGCGGCGCTGCCATCCGCCGTAGGAAGTCGCGTGATCATCGAGGCGTCAGCCCTCGGGGTCGAAGCGGTGGAGCGAATCGTTGCTGACGCAAGCAGAGTCGGCGCGTCGATGCTGTTTTATGGTGCCCTCACCCGCGTGTCGCGAGAGCACCTCCTTCGAACATGGGACGTCAGCTCAATCGAACTGTTCGCGGCCGACGCGCGCGCGGACCCGATGCCACTGAAGGCGCTTCTCGCGAGTGGCATGGAGACGGCCTGCGCGTATGTGGTGCGGGGATTGCACACCAGCGTCGCAGCTGCACCACGCCCTCTTGGTCTTGAAATACTTCAGGCGTTCGCGTGGCAACCGCTGCCACAGTCCGTCGCGGACCTGGCGCGACGCCTCCGTGTTTCCTCACGTACCCTCCAGCGTTGGTGTCTTGATTGCGGCCTTCGCGGCGGGTGGACGTTGCTCATGGCGGCGCGCACCGCGCGCGCGCTTTCGCTCATCGCACAGTTTGATCGCCTGCCGGAATCGCTCGCATCGCACGCTGGCTTTCATTCATCATTTGCCATGCACGCGCACTTTCATCGCGTTTTCGGCACCACGCCCCGCAGAGTATTGTCGGTGTATTCCATGTCTGCGGCGTCGGCGCGCTTGCTCTCGTTCTTGGCGGTCAGGGCGTCGGGTACCATCGGCTAGCGCCGTGGACAGGCGCCGTTTCGATCTCGATTGTTCCTTCGAATTCGTCATAGACCCGTGACCGTGCGGTGTGCTTGTGCTCGTCGTGGTAGAGAGTGACGACGAGGCTTAAGACGCGCCAAGGTTTCGGCGTGCGATAACACGGCGGCGTCTGCGAACTCTCTCGTCCGAGAAGCGGCGACGACTCCAGACCCTCTTGGCGGCGAGCAAGCACATCAACACCGCATACATCCTGAAGGAGCAATTCGGACAACTCTGGGACCACCGTCGAGAGTCGTGGGAGCGAAAGTACTTTGGATCAGTAGCGCGCCGCGTTGGGCTGGCAGCGACTGAAACCGTTCGAGAAGTTTGCCGCGTTTATCGAGCGACATTGGGACGGCATTACTGCCCACTGCCGACCGGAGCACAAAGTCGCGCCGGGATTTGTCGAGCGCCTACACAACAAGGTTCGGGTCATCCCGCGGCGGTGCTACTTCATTCGCGACGAAGACTATCTCGATTTGAAGATCCTGATCTGCAAAGCTCCCACCGTTCCCGCGGTCCTAAAATCCCCGAAATTCACCTACAGGAAATCCCGAAGAGCCTAAATCCTCAAGGTCGGCCTTCCAGGAACTGGACAGATGCGGCCCACGTCTTTCGATCAACCCACACCTCAACATAGGGTCTCGGAACGATGTAAAGACCCACCTGATACGCCGACTCAACGGAGTTCGTGCCAAGGGTGAGAAAATCATGTCGCCAGACCACGGCGGAATCGATACGGCCAGGATACTTCTTGTTCGCAGCAACAATCGCGAGTGAGAGCGCTCGACACGCCTCAATCGAGTCTCTCGCGGGGACCGAGCCAAGCCGTCGAATACGCGAGAGATTGATTGGCTTCGCGCACGTCATGGGCTGTGCATCAGTGACATCGACCTGCGCAGGAAGGCGGTTGCTGACGCCAATCGAGCTGAGGATCGAGAACGTCAGCAATACAGCGAAGCGCGTGATCATCTGGTGTACTCCACAACTACGAAATCGGCTTCCTGGCCTTCACCGGCGGAACAAATACAGGCGGCAGCCCCAGCTCCTGCAGCAGCACGTTCAGCGATTTGATTTCGGTGGCCTCGAGTTGCTGCAGTCGCTGCAACTGCACGTCGACTTTCCCGCCCAGATCGTCGAGAATCTCACCGTGCTGCCGGGTGGGGGCCGCGTCCTGCCCCAGCACCTGCGAGTTGAGTGACAGCATCATGTTGTACAGCTTGATGGGAAAGTGCAGGGTAGCCTGATCGTCGTGATTGAACCAGTCTACGAGTTCGGTGCGCACCACTTCCAGATGGTCGCGCACAGGTTTTGCGGCCTCCTTCACGCGCTTGGCATAGTCCTGTTCTGACGACTGTTTCACGCGCACATCGATCTGCTTCTGCAGGTCTTCAATGCGATCGAACGACTCGACGATGCTGTTCAGACGGTCCTGCACCTTGAGTCCCAGATCGAACGCTTGCTGCAGGTCGGCCGTGGTGGCACTCAGGCGCGGGTCGAGCTTCACGGCAAACGCACGTGTGAGGGTGTCTTTCCCAACAATGAGACGCACGCCGTACTCGCCCGGAACGGCCGTGGGTCCGTTCAGTGTGCCCATGTCATTCACCACCGTGGTGATGCGTTTGGCATCGGCATACCGAAGATTCCACCAGAACCGATTGCTGCCGGCACGTACGGTGACCAAAGAATCCGACGCTTGATACGCCATTGAGTCGGCGGGTGCGGTTTGCGACGAGTCCGCGCCCTTGGCTTTGAAACGGCGCACAACGGTGCCGCGCGCATTGAGGAACTCGAGCGACACCGTGTCCTTCGGCGTCGATTTGAACCAGTAGTCCACGAGCACACCATCATACGGATTTTCGCCGACCCCCCCCCGACCGCCACCGTGTCCGCCAGCAAATCGATAGGCCACGCTTGGTTGGAACAGGTACCGGGATTTCGTGGTGACCGAATCGTGGAGCTGACGCAGCAGTGCGATATCGTCCAACACCCAGAACGAACGGCCGTGCGTGGCCACCACCAGATCGTTACCCTGTACGCGCAGATCGCGCACGCTGGATCGCGGGAGATTGAGTTGCAGGGGCTCCCACTGCCCGCCATCGTTGAACGATACAAACACGCCAATCTCGGTAGCGGCGAACAACAGGCCACGCCGCACCACGTCTTCACGAATCGATCGGGCGTAGGCTCCCATGGGGATGCCGGCGTCAATACGTGTCCAGGTCGTGCCGTAATCCGCAGTTTTGTATAGGTACGGACGGAAATCGTCCAACTGATAGCGGGTGGCCGACAAGTAGGCGACGGCGGGATCGTAGCGCGATGGCTCGATACCGGTGATGCGCGTGTTCCTGGCCATCGCTTTCGGCGTTACGTCGTCCCACGAAGTGCCGCCATTGCGCGAGAGATGCACGCGTCCATCGTCCGAACCGGTCCACAACAAGCCTTTGGTGGTGGGCGATTCGGCCAGCGCATAAATAGTCGCGTACCATTCGGTGCCGGTCATATCCTTGTGCACGGGCCCACCACTCGGCCCCATGGTCGCCGTATCCGCGTAGGAGAGGTCGGGTGAAATCTTTGCCCAGCTCCGTCCCTCATTCGTGGAGCGCCACAGATGCTGCGACGCCGCATACAGCACCGTGGGATCATGCGGCGAGAGCATCACCGGAAATGTCCACTGAAAACGGTTCGGGACGTCCTTCACCGCGATGCCATCATAGTTGTTGAGCCACACGGCAATATCGTTCGACTGCTGCGTGCGGTTGTCGTGTCGTGACAGCATGCCGGTGTAGCATCCGCCGTAGGTGATAGCGGGGTTGCGAGGATCGACCGCGATATGGGCGTTTTCGCAACCGGCCACCGGCCACCAGTCGCGTTCGCCAATCGCGCCAAAGTCCGAACGTGACGCAATCGACACCGTGCTGTTGTCCTGCTGCGCCCCGTAAATGCGATAGGGCCACTGGTTGTCGGTAATGACATGATAGAACTGGGAGGTGGGCTGATTGTTCATCGCCGACCAGCTTTTCCCGCCGTCCAGCGACACCGTGGCACCACCATCATTGCCGTTGATCAGTCGATCGGGATTCTTTGGGTCGACCCACATGATGTGCGTATCGCCGT
>JANOKE010000107.1:0-5519 GCA_031419135.1 Gemmatimonadaceae bacterium | reverse complement strand
GCCACCGGTCCCGGCTATCAGGTGCCATTCGCCCGTCGCATTCGTCACGAGGCCGGCGTGTCTACGGCAGCCGTGGGATTGATCACCACGCCCGAACAAGCCGAGCGCATCGTGCGTGACGGCGACGCCGACATGGTGCTGCTGGCGCGACAAATTCTGCGAAACCCGCGCTGGCCATTGATGGCCGCGCATACGCTCGGGGTCACCATGCCGTGGCCCATGCAATACGAGCGCGCGCGGCCGCGATAAGCAGCGGAGCGGGCACTCCTGACGGCCATCGAAGTCAGGGAGTGCGCGCGAACATGTTGTACAGCCGCCCGGTAAGCCAGCCAACCACGGTACCGATCACGAACGCATACGTGAACCCGATAGCGCTGCCGAGGTACGTAACTGAGTAGCCCGGCAGAAATACCGACAGCAGTCCCAGATGGGCGCCCACATTACTGCCGCCGCGCAGCACCAACACGAGCGTGGCGACTCCCAGCAGCACACCGCACGTCAGTCCAAAGGCAATGCCCCAGGCACGTTCACGCACGCGAAGCAATTGGCGGCTGGCCTGGATTGACAACGGATCTTCGCTGCGGCTTCTACGTTCGGACGATGGCGGCATGAGCGTATGCGTTCAGAGGTGATCCAGGAAGTGTTGCGACGCCGTGATCTCGTGGCGAATGCGTGCCTTGAGAAGCCACACCGCGAATACCACGTTGCGCGCGGTGGCGAGCAACCACCCGCACATGAATCCCGTAACGAGCGCCCAACCGGCTCCTATCAGTGCGCCGCCTGTCGACAGGGAGTAGCCCGTAAAGAACTGATCCAGCAATTCGAGAGGAATCTGTCGTTCCGCGTCGAACGCCACCGAGAGCCCGGTCAGCGCGCTCAATCCCAGCGCCGCGACAAGTCCGACGGACAGTCCAACGGCGCGCGAATCGACTGGCGCAAACTCACGCCTCAACCGACGTTCCAGCGGGTGCCCGTCGAGCGGGTCAACACGGTGCACCGCGATGTTGGGAGTCGCCTGCACCCCAATCGCCAACCGCCGTGGTGAGGCGTCGTGCAGTGCCGGTGACACACCCGGCTCCCGGCCGTGAGTGATTATCGCCCAAACAGCTCCAACAGCGCTCCCGAGATGAAACAACACCCGCAGTGGAATCGCGGTGAGCGCGAATCGGCAGCCACGAACACGCGCCAGCCATGCAATCAAACTTGAATTGCCAACGATGATCAGACCTGCGCAGCCAATCGCGATCCAACCCCACGCGGCCTCCTGAAGCACCACGGCGACGATTAGGCAAACCAATGCCACCCCTGCCAGCACAGTCAGCGCCTGATCCATCCGCCCAAGATGCAACGGGCCCGCCGTCAGGACGTCCGTTCTCCTGAGCAGCAAATGAATCCAGGGAATCGCCCGCTCCCGCAGATCCGTACGCAGCATGTGCGCCAGCGTCCACCGCTTGAGGTGTGTGCCCACCAGCAACGGGTCGAGCACAATTCGAGCGCCGCGCGCGCGGAGGCGGTACCCCAAGTCAATGTCTTCAATCTGTGGACGCCGATACCGTTCGGCATCGAACCCGCCCACCGCGAAGAATGCGTCACGTCGAACCGCGCCGCAGCCGGCCCAGAACGTGTCCGTGTCGCCCGGATGCATCGTGTGCACATACCGGTGCAACAGGTTGCGATACTGCGACACGAATCCGGGATCGCGCGGTGCGTCGTCGTACGCGCCGAACACGGCAATGATCGTGGGATGCGTCGCGAAGTGCGCGGCGAATCCTCGCAGGGTCGACGTTGCCAGCACGACATCGGCATCGACGAACACCAGTATGCTTCCCCGCGCGGCCTGCGCGCCGAGATTGCGGGCATAGGCCGGCCCACGCGGTCCGCTCACCACGGTGAGGACCACATCCGCGCCACGCCGCGCCACATTCGGCGTATCGTCGGTGCTGCCATCGTCCACTACCAGCAATTCCCACTCCTCGCGCACCAGGTCACTCGTCGCCAGGCCCTGCAGGCACGCTTGCAGCACGGCGGCGCACTGAAAGGCCGGCACGATCACGGTGAGCGTGGGGGTCTCAGTCACAGGTGGAATCCACCCGCTGTGGTTCGTGATGTGCAAAGAAGCCGTCAAGGCGGTTCGTCGGAAAGCGCGTGCCAGGTATCGGGAAGCCGTCACAGCGGCGAACGTCCCGCTGCCGCCGCGTTGCGACGGAAGCTATCGTCGAAGAGCTCAACCCGCTGCCATCCAAACAGGCCGATGGCTTTCCCTCGTCAATCTTGACATGCGCAAGTCCGGACCTCGTGCTTCCGTTCGGACATCGCCTCGCGACGTGTTCCCGACCCAGCCCGACGCCGATCCGTGGACGTCCTGGTGGTGGCGCGTACTCGTGCTGGCGCCGGTGCTGTTCAACGCCATCTGGCTTGCGCCGGAATTGCGGACCGTCGCGCCCAGCCCAAATGACAGCGCATTGCACCTGTTAATGGTGCATGCAGCCAGCGATGCCCTGCGCGCGTCGGTCAATCCGCTGGACTTCTGGATTCCACAGTTCGAACTCGGATTTCCGCAGTTCCTGTACTACCAAAACCTTCCGCACCTCGCGGTCGTCGCGGTCCACCGGTTGCTCCTTCAGACCGTCGAATTGGATACGATTTTTCATGTCGCACAGTATGTGTTGCTGGTGGCGTTTCCGCTCACGGTCGCCTGGTCGATGCGACGCATGGGGTTTTCGGCGGTGGCCACCGCCGTAGGAGCGGCGTCCTCCTCGCTGCTGTCGGCCAACCTGCTGTTTGGCTTCGAGTACAACAGTTACATCTGGCGTGGTTTGGGACTGTACACGCAGCTCTGGGGCATGCACCTCTCCTTTCTGGCGCTCGCGTCGTTGACGGCCACTCTCAATGACGGCCGCGGCTACGTGCGCACGGCACTCACACTCGCGCTGCTGGCGCTGTCGCATCTGGTGTTTGCGTACATGATGGCCGTGACAAGTGTGCTGGTCGTTGTCATCGGCGTGACGCCGCGTCAGATACCGACCCGTCTCGTTCGTCTGGGTGTCGTGGGCACCATCGCCTGCGGCATCGCTTCGTACATGTTGTGGCCATTCCTCGAATCGAGTCGGCTGTATCTCAATAACCTGCCGGAATTGGGAGCGGCGTCCCGGCGAATCGGCGATGCGGTGGCATCAGCGATTCGAGGCAGCCTGTTGGACTACGATCGACTTCCGGTGCTGACCGCGCTCGCTGGAATCGGTGTGCTGGCCGCTTGTGTTCGACGCAGTCCCATCCGACTGCTGGCCCTTGGCGGATTCACCATGTGGCTGGTGCTGTACCTTGGCCGTCCATCGTTCGGTGCACTGGGCGATCTGTTGCCATCGCATGCGGGATTCATCAGTGCGCGCTTCATTGGCGCCGTTGGTCTGTTCGCGATCCCCATGATTGGACTGGGCGGCGAGGCTGTCTGGGATGCCATCGGTCGCGTGAAACAGATCAGCGCGCGATTTCACAACGTGATCGCGACGATGGCGCTTTTGCTGGTGCTCACTCCGGCGGCGATCGAACGCGCCCGCACCTACGCACTGAGCAAGCAAACCATGCTCGAAACGCAAGCCGCGTTGGCATCCGATGCCGACCTGGCGACGGTGATGGCAACGCTTGACGGGCGGGCAGGCCGCATCTTTGCCGGACCGCGAACAGGATGGGCCAATGTGATGCGCATCGGACCGAAGCTCACGGTGACTGATGTTGTGAACGCGCACCGATTGCTGGCCATTGGGTCGCCGCTGCAGGGTCTCGCGCTCAATTCCGCGTTGCTCCTCCGTTTTCGCGATAGCGACGCCGGCCTGTATGATGCCTTCGACGTGCGCACCGTCGTCACACCGACTACGGCCACCGTGCCACCATTCTTCCAACCGATCGTGCGCACCGGTCGCTATGCCGTTTGGCAGGTGGAAACCACGGGCATAGCGCACTACGTCGAGGTCACCGACCGTCGGCCGGCACGGAATCAGAGCGAGCTGTACGCGGGCGCATCAAAGTGGCTCATCAGCGCGGCGCCCGGCGCGCATCAGGTCACGCGCTGGGACTATGCTGGGTCATCCGCGCCGGCCGTACCGTTCATACCGATACCCCGTTGCCCTGACGGCGGTCGGACACTCGAAGAACACGTCGGTAGCCAACGGATTTCCCTGATGGTGGAGTGCGCCAGCGCCGCGGCGCTCGCGCTGAAAATGTCCTACCACCCCAACTGGCGCGTGCAACTCGATGGGGCCGACGTGCAAACCTACATGGTATCGCCAGGCTTCATTGGCATTGATGTTCCGGCCGGGCGTCATCGTCTACACGCAACCTATTCGCCAACGCGTACGAAGATCCCGTTGCTGGTGTTTGGAGTGTTGCTGCTGGGGATGGCGGTGCGGTGGCGTCATCGGCTGGACACGCCAGCACAGTGGATCGCTGCAACAACACGTCGTACCGGATGAACCACTGCGGGTCAATCGCCCGCAGTGAGGGACGCAGTGGTCACCGGCGTCGAACGGGGCAAGGTGTTTCCCGGGTTGGGTGGTCGGCGTCTTCCCTATGCCGTGCGGCGCTGGTTCTGCTCGGCGTACCTCACGTGGGCTCCGGGACTATGGCCGCCAATCGTCGCAATCACTATCGCTTGCTGCACGTCCAGTACGATGCGCCCGCAGAGGTCATCAAGGCGTCGTACCGCGCGCTCATGTCGCTGCACCATCCCGACAAGGGAGGCGATGCGGCGGAAGCCGTGATGTTGAATCAGGCATACAGCGTCCTCTCGGATGCTACGCGTCGAACGCTGTATGACGCCCAGCGCAAAGCGCGGGCCACGCGTCCCTCCGTTCGCGGGGAGCGCGTGACATCGGCGGAGCAGCGCGCACCGGCGCGGCAAACCTCGCTGCGCGCCTGCCCGCTGTGTCTGCTCAGCTCCCCCACCATCATTCGACAAAACACGCGCTGTTCCCGTTGCCGGGCGCCGCTCGCCCCGGTGCGCCTTCCCGGCGATCCGCTCGCACCAAACGAACGGCGTGGATTGCCCCGGGTCACGAAATCCGACTGGGCGCTGCTGCATCTGGGCTGGCCTTCGGAGGTGATTGACGTACGCATGCGCGATCTGTCTCCCATCGGGATCAGCATTTACAGCGGAACGGAACTCCCGCTCAATAGCGCGGTCCGCGTTATTGGCGCCGAATTCGACATCGTGGCCGACGTCGTCAGTTGTCGACGCGTGGGCAAGGTGTTTGTCATGCACGGTCGGGTGTTGACGGCGTTGTTGGGAAACCCGGTAGGGGGATTCGTTTCAAGGTCGGCGTAGCGCACGGTCGCGTCATCGCATGACTTACTGGAGAGGATTGTGGAGGGGTGAGGGTTGGGAGGGGTGAGGGTACTGAGGAGTGAGGTGCGGAGGGTGAGCACCAACAGGGGTGAGGATAGAGCGGTGTGCAGTGTGGGGCGAATACAGCGCAGCGGCGCGAGGGCCCCACACCACCACCCGCAGACCACACCCCAAAACA
>JANOKE010000106.1:0-14769 GCA_031419135.1 Gemmatimonadaceae bacterium | reverse complement strand
CTGCGCCGTCCAACCAGTGGCGACCGTCACATCGATGGCTCGAAGGGTTCGACGTGGGGTATTCGTGACAACCGGGTCCCTTCCCCCGCTCCCTGCCTCGGCCCATTGTCCCGTCGCCATGTATTCCACCTGTTTGTATTGCCACGCCGGCCTCGGGCGCAACCTCCAAGTGGAATCGTTTCCGGTGGGTCGGAGATTGGCGTTCGATCCGGCTCGCGCTCGGTTGTGGGTGATCTGCCGCAGCTGCGATAGCTGGAACCTTTCGCCGCTGGACCAGCGATGGGAAGCCGTTGAGGAATGTGAACGGGCTTACCGGGCAACTCCTATTCGCGTGTCCACCGACAACATTGGATTGGCCACGGTGGCTCCAACGTTGGACTTGGTACGCGTCGGCAAGCCGCTCCGTCCCGAGTTCGCGGCATGGCGCTACGGAGCGCGAATGCGACGCCATCGCCTGCAGCGTGCGGTCAGCGCGACGTCGGGCGCCATCACCACGGGCACGGCGATGGCGTTCGGAACCGTTGCGGCGCTGGCAGGCCTTGCGGCGATGGCAACAGGCAGTCGTGGCATTCGCGTTGGACTGCAATATCCACTGGAGCAGATTGAGGCCCGACTGAATTACGATCGTGTGCTGGCGCACGTGCGCACGCCAGACGGCACGCTGCGTCCGTTGCGATTCAGTCATATCGTGCGGATGGAAATCGTGGCCACGCACGACCGACAGCCGTGGAGTTTTCGTATTGCCCATCAAGACGGAATCACCGAACTGGACGGGCCAAACGCCGGGCAAGTGGCCGGGCAACTCCTCTCCCGTCTCAACCCGCGCGGCGGCACGCCCGGCGAGTTGCGCCATGCGACGCGCCTGATCACAGACGCCGGCGATCCGGAACAGTACATCCGTGCCAGCGGGATCCTGCGGTATACTCGCCGCCGCAAGAACAGCATTTTCTGGGACGATTCTGTCGGTGTGCTGGGACTCACGGCGACCGAGCGACTCGCGTTGGAGATTGCGATGCACGAAGACACCGAGCGTCAGGCCATGCAGGGAGAACTCGCTGCACTCGAGATGGCGTGGCGCGATGCGGAGGAGATTGCGGCGATTTCGGACGCGTTGATGGACTGAAAGACGGGAGACGGGAGACGGGAGACGCGAGACATCGACCTTGCGGTGAGTGGTGAGGGGCCTCTGCCCTCACCGCTCATCCCACTGCCCGCATCCCTTCGCCTGCTCACGCCTCCAGCCTCGCCTCCAGCCCCCCTCCCACCCCTGTCCTTTTCGACCCTGGTAGCACGGCACCGCACACGCGGTTCAGGGCCGTCCGGTCTGGCCCCGAATCTCGCCACCCGGGAATGCGGTGGAGTGCACATTGACGTAGGCGTTGCTACCCGCCAGCAGCACGAACAGCGAGTCCATGGAAATGGGAGGTTGCCCGCCGAGGGAACGAATATTGGTGGACGTAAACGTTCCAGTGAGCACACCGCTGGGCGTGGTAAGCGGCGTGGTTACCAAGTCGACGATGACGCCGGTTGCAACGGCGCTCGACGCCGGGGCGTGGATATGCAGCCCGGTTGGTGCACTGGCGATGCCCTGGTACGTGACCGTGTACGAGACCGCATCGCCGTTACGCGTGAACAGCGCCGCACCGTTGGCCGTGCTGTTGTTCGGCGTGGGCCGTTCGTTCGCGCCGTTCAACTGCGCGAAGATACTGGGGTTGGCAGCAATGATAGAGCCCCGCATACCTGCATGAATCGTGCACTGATAGTCAAACGTTCCGGCCGAGCCGAATACCCGATTGACGGACACGTTCGCTGAGTTGGGAATGTTCGCTGGCGCGCCCGCCGCGCTGAATGCCACGTTGTGCGTTATGCCGGCAAACGAATAGATCACCGTGCCCCCCACGCTGACGGTTGCCGTTGCGGGAGTGAACGCCAGCCCGTCTGTGGCGTTGACGGTGATTTGCGCGGCGGCAGCCACCGGCGACGCCACCGTGATGGCCGCATTGGCCGTTGCCGTGATCCCATCACGGGTGAGTGACGCGGTAACGGTGGCCGCTCCCGGGGCAATGGCTGTCACGATGCCGGTGGCGTCGACCAGCGCTTTCGATCGATCGCTGGTGGAGAACGTGGTGCCGGTGATGCCGCCGATCGCCGCATTGCGGGCGTCGCGCGCCGACACCACCAACGGCGCGGTAGCGCCAATGGCCAATGACGGCGTGGCTGGTGTCACGACCAACGTCGCGAACCGCTGCGCGACGTCGACCGCCAGTGAGGCTTGAACGCTGCCACTGGTGGCAGTGATCGCCGCCGACCCGTTGCCTACCGCCGTCACGGTGGCGGTGGCACCCGAACCCGTCACGGTGGCCACAGATGCGTTGCTGGTAGACCAGGTCACGCTGGCGTTGGCGATGACATTCTGGCTCGCATCGCGCGCCGACGCTGTGAGCGCGCGGGTGTCGCCGATTGACACGAGCGTGCCCGTGGTGGCCGACGCGATGGTGATGGATGCGGCTGTGGGCGGCACAATGGTTGGAGTTTCGCCATCACCACCGCACGCGGCAACGGCGAATATCAGCCACGTCAATCGGGTCATTCGCTGGGGCGTTCTCATGTCGGGTGATCCTTTAGAGGGTCTGAGAGGGTCTATGTGTCGGTGCGATTGGGAATGCAGGGTCGTACGTTACTCAATTGGGTTACGGCGGTCCGGTTTGGCCGCGAATTTCGCCAGCAGGGAAGGCGCTGGAATGGACGTTAACGTAGGCGTTGCCTCCCGAAAGCAGCACAAACAGCGAGTCCATTGAGATTGGCGGCTGCCCGCCGATAGAACGGATATTGGTGGCGGTGAAGGTTCCGGTGAGTACACCGCTGGGTGACGTGAGCGGTGTCGTTACCAAGTCTACAATGACACCGGTCGACACCGCCGACGAGGCGGGAGCGTGGATATGGAGTCCAGTGGGTGCACTGGCAATACCCTGATAAGTGACCGTGTACGATACAGTGCCGCCGCTGCGAGTGAAGAGCGCGGCGCCATTGGCGGTGCTGTTGTTCGGCGTGGGCCGTTCGTTCGCGCCATTCATTTGCGCAAAGATACCAGACGCCGCTACGGTGACGCTTCCGTTCATGCCTGCGTGAAGCGAGCACGTATAGTTGAACGTACCCAACGTGCCGAATGCCCGACTGATCGTTCCGCTCGCGGTTACCGGAATATCCGCTGGCGCACCGACGCCCGAGAACAGCACGTTGTGGTCACCGGTGAACGCCCAGTTCACGCTTCCACCCACGCCGATGGTGACACTCACCGGTGCGAAGGTGTTGGCTCCTGTTGCGCTGACGCTTGCCGACGACGCGACGGCGGATGGTGCAGTGACAATCACGGTGGCGTTCCCCGTAGCAGTGATGCCATCGCGCGTGAGCGACGCCGTGATCGTAGCGGAGCCCGGTGCAATAGAGGTCACTGTGCCGGCTGCATCAACCAGTGCCTTCGAGCGATCGCTCGTGACGAAAGTAGCCCCGGAGACGCCAGCCATCGCGCTGTTCCGGGCGTCGCGCGCGGTGACCGCCAGCGACACGACCGCGCCAATCCCGAGCGACGGCGACGCGGGGCTGACGGTCAGACTCGCGAACCGCTGCACAACGTCTACCGCCAAGGTGGCCTGTACCGTTCCGCTGGTTGCGGTGATCGTCGCCGAGCCGTTGCCAGTGGCGGTGATGGTGGCGCTGTTGCCTGCACCAGATACTGTGGCGACCGACGCATTCGACGTGGACCAGCTGACGGCGGCGTTGGCGATGACGCTCTGGCTTGCATCGCGGACCGTAACGCTCGCGACGCGGGTTTCGCTGATTGACACGAAAGCGCCAGTGGATACCGACGCGATGGAAATGGACGCTGGAGTTGGCGTGGGCTGTGTGCTGCCACCGTCACCTCCTCCGCATGCCGCGGTGATCAGGAGGACCAACAGCGGATAGCTTCGATGAAATGCTGACATGCAGGTATGTGAGTGAGAGGGTGTGTCAGAACCACATCAGCGAGACGCCAACGGTGGCCAGACCGATCGACGCGAGCGCCACATTGCGATGCGCGCGCGCGTCCGACGGCCGACGGTTGACAGCGCGATCGGCCATCAATCCTACTGCCGCGAAACCGGCGTCGGCTCCCAGCATGGACAGCACGTGCATCGTGCGACGGCGACTCGTGGACCCGTCGTTCCGTGCCTCCCACAGGTTCCACAATCCGGTGGTGGTGTTTACGGCAAACAGCGATCCGACCCCGATCGCCACGGCGCGATGGTTGCTGCGCAGGTTGGCGTCGATTGGCACACGCCGTGTTCCGTCGTACACGCCATCCTTCTGTGACAGCAGTCGCTGTCCCAACACATATTGACCGGCGAACAACGGCAGCATGACATAGCTGCCATACCGATGCAGGGTCAGTCGGCGCAAATACCACTCCGAGAGTATGATCGCGCGACGACGCGGCGTCGTGTCGTCGAATGCCAGCTGCGCGTTGTGCGTCTGCATATTTCGCTGTAGCGCGACCGGGCGCACGACGACAAGGCTAGCCGTGTCAGGGGTCGTCGCTGCGGGAACTGTGTCCATGGAGGAACGCACGGACGGCGACGTCGACCACGACACGGCCGCACAGAACAGCGCGATCGAACACAACAACGAATACCTCGCGGGAATGGAGTCGTACGTATAGACGGCACGGGTGTCGAACCTATTCCCGTCCTGACAGGCGTCTGCGAACTCAGCCCATGCGGACGAGGTGCGCCAGTACCTCAGCCGCCGATCGCGGTCGGTGTTCCGGCGCCGGTTGCGTTAGCCAGGCCACGAGTTCCTCCACGCGATCGGGCACGCCGTGCGTCGCACGCGCTTCAGCAGCGACGGCGGCGGTGGGACGCGTCAGGCGCTCCGTCGGCTCGGACAGCTTGTTGGCCAGAAACGCGATCGGCGTATCGGCACCGTACGGCGTCCGGCCGACCAGACACTCATGCAACACAATGCCTGACGCGTACAGGTCAGACGACACGGTGGCGGCGCCGCCGATGAGTTGTTCGGGCGCCAGGTACTCCGGCGTTCCGATAATGGCACCGCCCAATCGGCCGGCGACGCCTGCGTCCGGCGCGTCGAGAATGCCCGGCGTTTTTCGCGCGTTTCGCACCACGCGCGCGACGCCGAAGTCAGTGACCTTGAGCACGCCATTGGGACCGAGCAGAAGGTTGTGCGGTTTGATGTCGCCATGCACGATGGCCTGATCATGGGCTGCGGAGAGCGCGCGCATGAGCTGCCGAGCCAATGACAGCACCGCAGGTACCGGCAAGGATCCGCGCACACGGATTACGGTGGCGAGCGACGCGCCCTCGACATACTCCATGGTGAGAAACGGCACGCCGTCGCTCTCGCCGATGTCATGCGTCCTGACGACGTTTCGATGGGTGATCCGTCGGGCCAGCCTCAGTTCTTCACGTAACTGCGCGTGGGCGGCACTCTCGAGGGCCACCACTTCCGGGCGTAGCAGCTTGACAGCCACCACTTCACCGAGCACCCGATCGCGCGCGCAGTACACGATGCCCATCCCGCCACTGCCAATCATCGATTCGATCCGATAGCGGTTGGCGAGCAGAAACCCGCGCTGGACCGAAACCCGGGGAGCGAGACGGGCGGAAGAACCCCCAAACGTCAGGTCGCGCGCGACAGCGCGTCGTGCCGACTTCGTGTTGTCGTGCGGTGCCGCATCGCGGCGCGATTCGTCCACGGCGACGGCGGCGGCCGTGGTCGCGCTGAGCGAATCCTTGTCCCGCAGGTCGATCAGCAGCGCATCAAACGCGCGCGACAGCGATCCAATATCGCCGCCAGGTGCGTCATCCGAGGCCGTGGTAGCGGCCGACGCCGTATAGTTGCCATCGGCGGCGCGGCGTACAGCCGCCGCCAGAGCGCGTACAGGCTGCGTGACACTGCGCGCTGCAATCCAGGCGGCCAGCAACGCGAGCACAAACCCAAGCCCGGCGGCAGTGAAGAGGGATCGGCGAACCGCGGAGAGTGTGGCAAGCGCGTCGTCGTGAGGTCGCAGCACGGCAAATCCGCCCACGATGTCGCCGCCCGCGGTGGCCAGCGACGAGGAATGCGATATCCACCGGACTCCACCGAGCGCCACTTCACTTCCGACCAATTGCCCATCCCGCCCGCCCCTGGAACCGGGCACCGCGATCGACGCAGCAATCCCGTCTCGCAAGGTATTCGTTATCGGGAGCGTTGAGGCCACCAGATGCGGCTGGCCATCCGGATCTCGTGTAAAGAATACCACCTCGCTGGCGGTGGCCGATCGCACGTCCGCCGCCACGCCCGAGTCGATGACGCGCGTGGCCACCAAGACACCAAACGGGGCGCCTCCCGGCAACGCCACCGGTACCGCGATTGTCTGAAAGAGCAACGAGTCGCCTGACACGCCAAATCCACCGGTTAACGACCCGCGCAACGCGCCAGCCACCAGCGGGACGCGCCCGAGGGCATCGCCGGCCGCCGACGGCTCGTCGGATTTTGCGAGCAGTGTGCCGACACCGTCGGTAATGAACACCCATTTGGCGTCCAACTGCTCAACGGCCTCAAACGTCTGGTCAAGGATGTCGTCGCGACGGCGCTCCGCCACCAGGGTGCGGAAATACGGGCCTTGCACGAAAACGCGTGCGCCGCCGGCAAGACTGCGCTCGCGACCGGCCAGCAACTGCGCCACGAGGTCTGCGGCCTGCTCCAGGTTGCGTCGTGCGGCGGCATCGGCCGATCGACGCGCCGCCGACGAGGCCATCAACAACGCCATCATCACGACCACGCCGACGATGATCGCGGTGCCGGCGAACACACGCCAGGTGATACTCGAGGCGGCGCGGGCGCCGGCCATTCGCGGCATGTGGCCCGTTCTCGCGTCGGTGGTGGCGCCCTGCGATTCCGGTGCCACTCAGTAGCGATCGGCGCGCGTGGAGGCGTACGGCTTCCCGAACTTGTCGGGATGCGGCACCGGCAGATAACTGCGCGCGTCGAGCGCGACGGTCAGGCCATCCGCACCAGTGGACGACACGGTAACGGTTTGCACTGACTCCGCAGCGCGTTCATGCCACGCATGCAGCCGATACGTGCCGACCGGCACACCCGTGAACTGAAACGTGCCATTCCTGGTGACCCGCGCAACGTACGGTGTATTGAGCGCCAACACGAAATTCACCATGCGCGCGTGGATGTTGCAATAGACCGCATAGACGCCGGTCCGCGCGAATAGCGTGGCACGGGACGCACCGGTGCGATAGAGGCCCAGATCGAACGCGCCCTGAGCACTGTTCGAAAATACATTGTGGCTGAACGGATCCTTGTTTGGGTACGCCACGGTGCCGCCCGCGCGGACCACTTGCACATGCGGCACGAACTCCCGGTCCTTCATTGTCACAACGGCGTTGTCCATCGCCGTGCCCGGTCGCACGGGAGCGCCATCGCCAACCAAATACACCACGGCATCGGCGACATCCTGACCGGATTTCGCACCACGCTCAAGGATGATCACGGTGCCGGTAACCATGCCCTGCCCCTGGGCGCTCCTGGGTGTGAGGAGCAGTTCACAACCGCAGGCGACTGCGGCCAGCAACGTGCACCGTCCCGACGCCAGACGCATCAGAGTTCGACCCCGAAGAAAAGATTGAAATGATTGGCCCGTTGACGCCCGCCCGGCCCCCGCGTGGCAATCGCGCGATACTCGACCCCAAACAGCAAGGGCGACGACGGCCGCCACTCGAGATGCGTCGCGCAGGCGGTATTGCGTTGACGAGCGGGTTGTCCGTTGTGCACGCGATCCGTGCCGCATCCGCCACCGGTCATCACGGTTGGACGCAGTTGGGCGTTGATTTGCATCCAGCCTGCCGTGTTGGTCAGCGGGTCGCCGATGCCACCACTTCTCACGGACGGTGCAAAGTTCTGCCCAATGCCGCCGCCACCGAGTCCACGCAGGATTCGACCGCGATAGGCTTCGCCGCGAAGCTCCAGACCATGCGATAACCCGACACGCGCATCGGCGCTGATGGCCCAACTGGTCGTGAGCGAGTCGCCGTTCACGCGAAGCCACCCACGGTGTGCGCCGATGCCGATTTCGCCGCCGCGGTCGCCGATGCGCGACGAGGTTGTGGG
Source organism: Gemmatimonadaceae bacterium (assembly GCA_031419135.1). GTDB lineage: Bacteria > Gemmatimonadota > Gemmatimonadetes > Gemmatimonadales > Gemmatimonadaceae > Gemmatimonas. Next base: position 6,606 of record JANOKE010000106.1, on the reverse strand, counting down.
TTCGTGCCCACGTCCCCATTGTGCGCGCAATCGTGATTCGACCATCGGACGCCCGGAGCGCAGACCCGCGTCTACGCCCGCCGTTTCGGCGGGATGCCGATCGCCCGTGAACGGATTGATGACCGCACCCTGCACCGCCAGATATGCCGTATGGTCGCCCGCGCGCAGCACGCCGAGTTCGCGAGTGATCCGCACCTGCGGCAACCAGTTCCAGAGATTGCCTGCAGCAGCGAAATCTGGAATGCCTACGGCCGCCACACTCACGGGATTGAGATCGGAAATCAGGGGACTCTCGGTGCCGATCATCAACTCGGTGCGTGGCCAGCGAAGAAATCCACGCGCCGTGCGCAGCCGAGGCGGGGGAAAGAGCGGTGGACCGTCGGGTGCTATTCCGCCAAAGAAGTCGAGTTCGACGTCCGCCGTAAAAACGGCCCCAAGAACGCTGTCTACACTGACCGATCCACCGATGACGGTTTGTCGAACGGAAAGTCCGGAGGCGCGACCGCCGGGCGAGCCAGACTCGGCACTCGCCGTACCTGGTAGTTGGGCGTTGAGAGGAACTTCCGGATTGTTGGATGGTGCGGTTGTGACAAAGGCGTTGGTCATCACGCGGGCGTGCAGGTCCAAACGCAGTCGAGAGCGCAAACGCACCTGGGTGGACGATTCAGTGGCCAGTTGCTGACGCAAAAGGGCGATGTCGGCCTCGGCGCGCGTCAATCGGGCGATGAGCGAATCGGTGGCCAGTGCGCGTTGCAGCGAATCGCGGGCACTCGAATCCGCCCGCGAAGTGGATTGGGCGCGCAGCACTGGCGCAGCGAGCAGCATGGCGCCCACCACGATCGCACGCGCGTACGTTTGCGCGACGGGTACGCGGCGCATTCTCAAATTCTGATGAGGCGAGGTTGGAAGCATCACCTCTCCAATCAGCGTTGCCGGACACCCGTTCGCAATACGGAATTGTCCGGCAACCCAACCACAGCACGACTTAGCGCACGACGGCGCTACTGAGCGGCACGAGTGCGCTCCATGGTACGTTGCCCACCAGTACTGAACCCGAGCTGGCCTCTGGCCAGGCGATGAGTCCCTGCTCGCCATCCTGCGTCACCACGGCGCGACGCTGCGAGAACGCCTCGCGCAGTTGGTGTGTGCGAAAGAGCGAGGACTCTGCAACGATGAACTGCAGCACCACGTGCTCATTCCACCGATAGGCGAGCACGGCGGCCGGCTCGCCGGCAATGTCGGCCGTCCACGCCGCCAACAGATGCGCGCTGGCGTTGACCAGCGGGCGGACGGGAAACGGCAGCGCCCGTCGGACAGCGTCGAGATCGCGCGCGCGCCCTGGCAGATCGCCTTGCGACACCAGTCGGTACTCGGCGAAAATATCGGCAATCGCGGGAACCGCGTTGCTGGCCACGTACGGCGAAGGATTCAACTGCGGTGACCGATTGCGCAGGACGGCGACCAACGCCAGTGACGCCACCGCGGTCAGGAAGAGTGCAAGACGCGTCCATCGCGTGCGGCGCACCAGCAACGCGTTGACCAACGGCGTTGTGCGTACGGGAACCGACGTGACCGACAACGCGGCGCGTACCCGATCCTGAAGTGCCGCTGTGGTGGTGGGAACCGTGCTGTGTGAGAGCCGCTGACTGACCGCCTGCTGCACTCGCAACTCGCTGCGACACCGTCCACATCCCAACAAATGTGCGTCGATTTGCGAGGACGTCTCCACCGGCAATTCACCGTCGGCATAGGCACCCAGCAGCGTGGCCAGCACCTGATGCCGCGCTTCGCGTGTCGCATCATCTTCCGGTGAACCCGCAGGGCGCAGCGCCCGCAACGATTCCGTCATGAGGGTCTCCAACGTTTCGCGCCAACCGCGCGAACACCGGGCAATGCGTCCGACGATTCCGGCGTAGACGACACCCCCAGCGCCCACACGGAGCGATTCTCCATGATCACACCGGCCAACAGGCGTCGACCACGCGATATGCGGCTCATCACGGTTCCGATGGGCACGCCCACCATGTCGGCAATCTCCAGATATTTGAATCCCTCGATGTCATGCAGCTCCACCGCCGTGGCGAAGTCTTCAGGAATTGCGGTGAGCGCGACCTGTAGCATTTCCGCATCGATGCGCGCGACCACCTCCGCAAAGACCGCGTCGTGCTCGCCAGCGACCAGAGCCTCGTGCACGTCTTCGAGACGACTCATCGGACACAGGCGATTGCGGCGTCCGCTCCGTTCCAAGGCGTCGCTGAGGACGGTGCGCAGAATGCGAAAAAGCCACGACCGCACACGAGTCGCGTCCTGCAAATCGTCAAACGCCAACCAGGCGCGCATGCACATGTCCTGAATCGCGTCCTCGGCGTCGCCGAGTTCAGGCGTGCGGCGTGCCGCGAAGCCCAACAGGCGATCGAGATGGGGCAGCACCATCGATTCGTACCGCGTCTGGCGCGCGGACGCGGATTCAGAGTGAGTGACAGTCATCACGTTGGGGTAGACGCTCCGCCGTGGCAATCTATTCCCTGCGCGGCACGCGCAACGTTTTCGCCCCGAACGTCTGGACGGATTGCCGATTCCACCCCACTTTCGACTGCATGACACCACACACGATCTCCTCAACACTGCCCTCGCTGGACGCGCTCTGGATGCCGTTCACGAACAACCGGGCCTTTAAGGCCGCCCCCCGGTTGCTGGTGAGCGCTCACGGCGTGCACTACCAAGACGCCGACGGCCGGGCGATCCTGGACGGCATTTCCGGGCTCTGGTGCGTGAACGCTGGTCACGGTCGGGCAGAGATCGTGGCAGCCATTCGTGACGCCGCCGGGATTCTGGACTATGCCCCCGGTTTTCAGATGGGTCACCCGTCGTCGTTCGCACTCGCGGAACGTCTCGCCGGACTTCTGCCCGGCCACCTCGATCGAATCTTTTTCACGACCTCGGGCAGCGAGGCGGTTGATACGGCGCTCAAGATGGCGCTGGCGTATCATCGCGCGCGTGGCGAACCGCAGCGCGTGGCGTTCGTGGGTCGCCAGCGCGGCTATCACGGCGTGGGATTTGGCGGAATCTCGGTGGGCGGCATCGCTCCAAACCGCCAGGCCTTCGACGCACAGCTGTTGCCGCACGTCGACCACCTGGTGCACACGCACGATCCGGCACGCAATGCGTTCTCACACGGTCAGCCGAGTTTCGGGGCCGAGTTGGCCGACGATCTCGAGCGCATTGTCGCACGGCACGGCGCTGAGACCATTGCGGCGGTGATCGTGGAGCCGGTTGCCGGTTCGACGGGCGTACTGATTCCGCCGGTGGGCTATCTGGAGCGTCTGCGCGCGCTGTGCGACCAATATGGCATCCTGTTGATCTTCGACGAAGTGATCACGGGATTCGGGCGTACCGGCGCGGCATTTGCGGCCACACGATTTGGTGTGACGCCCGATTTGCTGACACTGGCCAAGGGCATCACCAACGGCGCCGTTCCGATGGGCGCGGTGTGCGTGGCGCGGGAAATCCACGATACGGTCGTGTCGCACGCCGCACCGGGCATTGAGTTCTTTCACGGATACACGTACTCCGGTCATCCGCTGGCGGCAGCAGCCGGGCTCGCGACGCTGCAGTTGTACGAGTCGGAAGGATTGTTTGCCCGTTCGGCGGCGATGGCACCGCAACTCGAGCAATTGATTCATGCGCTGCGCGGACACCCACACGTGGTGGATGTTCGCAACCTGGGCATGGTTGGGGCCGTGGAATTGGCACCGCGCGATGGCGAGCCCGGCGCACGTGCGCAGGCAGTGTTTCTTGAGTGCTTCCGGCGCGGCGTGCTGGTTCGGCAAACGGGTGATACCGTGGCCCTGGCGCCACCACTCATCATCACGTCCGCGCAACTCGATGAACTGGTTGGTACGGTGCGTGACGTGCTGGATACAATCGCGTGAGTGGTCGTGCGGCGCGCGGAGTTTTCGCCGCGTTGATCGTTCTGACCGAGGGCGCACGGGCTGGACTCGGGGCGCAGACCGCACCATCCCGAGTTGCAACCATTCGCGAGTTGACGGGCGCCGGGGTATCGCAGGCGCTGGCTCGGCTGCGTCGGTCGCAAGTGATGGACGTGCGCTACGACCTGACACTGGATGTCACGCAGCGCGACACCGCCAGCGGGCGCGTAATCGTCGCGTTTCGTCGCGCGGCGATTGGCGACGTGGTGCTCGATTTTCGCGGCACCGCGGTAGACTCGCTGCTGGTGAACGGCCGCGCGCTGTCTGTCACGAAGGCGGTCTGGAACGGCGCGCATATTGTCATTGACGCGTCCCACATCGCGGCGGGCACCAATCGTGTGGAGATCCGGTTTCGCGCGCCAATCGCGGCGGCGGGAGCGAGCATCATTCGCACGCACGACGCAACCGACAATCAGGACTATCTGTACACGCTGTTGGTACCGTCCGACGCCAACCTGCTCTTTCCGTGCTTCGATCAGCCCGACCTCAAGGCTCGCGTAGTGTTGTCGTTGGTCACTCCACGCCTCTGGCGCGCGCTGGCCAATGGCGCTGCCGTTCGCGAAGACAGCGGTGCGGCCACCGTCACGCATCACTTCGCCGAAACACCGCCTCTCAGCACGTATTTGATTGCGTTTGCCGCCGGACCGTGGACGGTCACTTCGAAATCCGTGTCGATCTCCGAAGGCGTGGGCGCGGTGAATGTGGCTCTGTGGGTGCGCCGTTCGAGAGCGCGTGAGGCGGAGACTGACTCCCTGATCGCGATGAATGCGCGCGCCCTGCGGTGGTTGGGCGGTTGGTTTGGCATTCCGTACGCGTTTGGCAAATTCGATTTTCTGCTGGCGCCGGCATTCCCGTTCGGAGGCATGGAGCATCCGGGCGCGGTGTTCTACAACGAAGAAGGCTTCATCTATCGGGAACGACCTACGGTGACGCAACTGCTCGGACGACAGGCCACCGTGTATCATGAGGTCGCGCACCAGTGGTTTGGCGACTACATGACCATGCGTTGGTTCGACGACCTGTGGTTGAAAGAGGGCTTTGCCACCTACATGGCGGCGAAGATGCAGGCGTCGCTCGATCCGGCCTCCAATGCATGGAAGACGTTTTACCTGCGCAACAAGCCGGTGGCATATGGCACCGATGCGACGGCCGGAACGACGCCGGTGTGGCAGGAACTGGCGAACCTGGATCAGGCCAAGAGCAACTACGGCCCGATCGTATACAACAAGGCCCCCGGTATTCTGCGCCAGTTGAACTACCTGGTGGGCGAGGGCGCGTTTCAAGTGGGTGTCCAGCGCTTTCTGCGCTCGCATGCGTATGGCAACGCCACCTGGCGCGACCTGTTGACCGACATTGGCGCCGCAGCCAATCGTGACCTCACCGCCTGGGGACGCGCCTGGATTCTGCGGCCAGGCATGCCGATCGTGGAGCAGCACCTGACGATTCGCGACGGTCGCATCGTGCGATTGCGCTTGTCGCAGCGTCCCGCACAGCGGTCGGTGTCGGGCGCGGGTGCGTGGCCGCTCAAGATGCAGCTGCTGTTGGCCTATGCCGATGGTCGTATGGACCGCGTGCCCGTGGAAATGACGGCGAGCACGTTGGAGGTTACCGCTGCGCGTGGTCGGCCAGCTCCCGACTTCGTGTTCGCCAACGACGGCGACTTCGGATACGCACTGGTGCTTCCTGATGCTCGCAGTGTGACGTGGCTGGAGCAGCATGTGGGTCGCGTAGGCGACGACCTCCTGCGCGCGATGCTCTGGGGCGCACTGTGGGATCTGGTGCGCGACGCCCGTCTCGCGCCGGAGCGCTTTATCGTGATGGCGTTGCGCGAGATCCCCCGTGAAACCGATGAGCAGTTGGTCGGTTCATTGATCGGTAGGTTGAGCACGGCGCTTACTCGTTACGCGTCCGACGCCGTGCGCGATTCGCTGCTGCCGCAAGCGGAGGCCATGGTGCTGGCTGGCCTGGCCGACACCACGCGGGCGTACGGACCGCGCAAGAATTTCCTTGATGCGTCGATTGGCCTGGCGCGCGGCGACGCATCGCTGGGGCGCCTTGATGGATGGCTGGATCGCGATTCGATTGCTGGACTCGCCCTGCGTCCGCCGACGCGGTGGGCGCTGGTGACGCGGCTCGTGGCACGCTCGGCGCCGCGCGCCGACGCACGGCTGGCGGCGGAATCGAAGCGCGATTCAACATCGGAAGGCAAACGCCTCGCGTTTGTTGCCAGCGCGGCACGGCCCGACGCCGCGCGCAAACGCGCCCTGTTTACGCAGTGGTTTGCCGACCGCGAGCTCAACGAAGAGTGGGTCACGTCCAGTCTCAGGACGTTCCATGATCCTGATCAGGCCGAACTCACCCAACCGTTTCTGGAGGCTGCGTTGGACACGTTGCCGTGGATTCAGCAAAACCGACGCATTTTCTTTCTGGGGAACTGGATTGGCTCGGTCTTGGGAGGTCAGGCGAGTGTGCGCGCGCTGACAACCGTTGATACATGGCTCCGCAACCATCCGCTGTGGGCGGCGGACCTGCGACAGAAAGTATTGCAGTCGCGAGACGAGCTGGAGCGCACCGTTACAATTCGAGACAAATACTTCAAGCAAGCTCTACAATAGCG
>JANOKE010000105.1:0-10609 GCA_031419135.1 Gemmatimonadaceae bacterium | reverse complement strand
CCTGTACTGCGAAACGCCGCTGCAGATGGCGTCGGTGCTGGAGCGGTTCATCGACAACGGATGGGTGAACATCATCGGCGGCTGCTGCGGCACGACGGCGGAGCACATCCGCATCATGGCGCAGATGGCCGACGGCAAACGGCCGCGCGTCGGCGACGCGTCGCATCATGCCGGCCGTGGTCGGCAGCACACTCACCACGGCTGTGGTGCTGTTCCCGTTTCTCTATCTGCAGGGCAACGCGCGCAGTGCCTTCGCGCCGTTCGCCTCGGCATTCGTATTCGCGCTGGGGTGGAGCTTGCTCACGGCGCTGTTGATGGTGCCGGCGCTTGGTGCGCGCTCCATGCACGGGAGGCAGCGATGGTCGCGCACGCAGCACATCTATGTAACGGTACTGGGGCGCATGATGCGCTGGCGCGCCGCGACACTGCTGATCACCGTGGGGGTGTTGGCCGTGCTCACCTGGGGATTCATCACGAAGGTGCCGCGCTCGTCGTTCTCGGGATTTGGTGAACGACGTACTACGCTCACGGTGAGTTTGTCCTTCCCGCGCGGCTCGGAGCCAACGAGCGTGGACAAAGCCATGCGCGAATTCGAGAACATCGTCGTGCGGCGCTCCGAGGTGGAGCAGGTGCGCACATTTGCCGGCGGCAGCACCCAGGCGCAGATGCAGGTGCTGTTCACACGCGCTGGTGGACTGACGGCAATGCCGTTGGAAACGCAGGAAGCGCTCACGCAGCGCGCCGTGCTGATTGGTGGCGCGCAGGTGGGCGTGTATGGCGATGGTCCCGGGTTTTCGTCGGGTGGTGGTGGTGGAAGCTTTGCATCATTTCGCATTCGTGTGTTGGGCTATTCGTACGAGGGTGTGGCCACCATTGCCGACGATCTCAAGAGTCGACTGGAACGCATTACGCGGGTACGAGAGGTGCGCATCACGTCGGGCGGCTATTTCGGCGGCGATCGCGGCTCACAGGTCACACTCGAACCCGATCGGAAGTCACTCGCGCGCTACGGCATCACTGCAGCCCAATTGGCGCAAGCGGTGGGGCGCGAAGTACGCGGACCAGTGGGTCGGCAACTGCTGGAAATTGGCGGTGACGAACTACCGGTTACGGTGAAGGCGGCCGGTGCGCGCGAGCGCTCGCTCGATGAGCTGCAGGACGCGCTGATACCCACGGGCAACGGCGCACCGGTGCGCATCAGTGACGTGGCCTGGGTGGATGCGCGCGAGGCGCTCAGCACCATCGTGCGTGAAGACCAGCAATACCTGCGACAAGTGGCCTACGACTTCCGCGGTCCGGCCAAGCTGGCACGACGCACACACACGGCGTTCATGAAAACGCTGTCGGCGCCGGCCGGCTACAGCATTGTCGACATCACCGATGGCTCGCCGTTCGAGCGCGACAGCAGTGAGAAAGGACTATGGCTGGTGTTCGCCGTGGGGATCACGCTGGTGGTGTTGACCGTCGCTCTGGTATTCGACTCGGTGTGGGGTGCGGCCATGGTGTTTTTGAGCTTGCCGCTGGCGTTGTCAGGTGTGGCCGCCGCGTTCTGGTTGTTCAAGGTCGCGTTTACGCGTGAAGCCGCCGTGGGTGTCATTCTGGTTGTGGGGCTCGCGGTGCATCAGTCCATCCTGCTCATCGATGCCGCTCTCGCGCGCCGTCGAGCGCATCGCGATGCCGGTGATGACGTGCGACTCGATGCCGGCATGGTCTTGCGCGCGGCGGTTGATCGCGGTGGGATGATCATGCTGATTACGCTGGCGTCGTTGGCATCGCTTATCCCGCTGTCGGTGGGTACCGATGCCGACAGTATGTTCGGTGCAATCGCGCTGGCGACCGCTGGTGGCACCGTGGCCGGAACGGTGGGGGCCATGTTCGTGGTACCATTGTTGCTCGTGGGGCGTCGCGTCTCGAAACGCAAACGCCGCTGGCGATTGTCAGTACCGGGGAAACGATCTCCAACGCTGCAGTGACTAACCGAGTATCACGTCCCGCCTACCACCGTCTCAGTGTCAGCCATGCGCACTTTACAAACACTGGCCTCCTGCGGCCTTTCGATCCTGCTCGCCGTGCCTGCGATCTCGTCGGCACAGGTGGTCACGCGTACACTCTCCAGGCCTGAGTCAGAGTTCGCCGAGCCGTTTTCGGCGATCGTCGCCATTCGAGAACTGCGCGACGGACGGGTGCTGGTGGCCGACACCAAGGACAAGATTGTGCAGTTGGTAGACCTCAAGTCCGGCAAAGCCAGCAAAGTCGGTCGCGAGGGATCGGGACCGGGAGAGTATGGCTTGCCCATGCAGTTGATTGGTGTGCCCGGCGATTCCAGCATCATCTTTGATCCGCTCAATTCGCGCTACCTCACTATCTTGCCCAGTGGTAAACCCGGATCGACCTTTCGACTTGAAGACGGTGCACCGCCGCTGAAATCCGCTGCGGGAGAGGGTCCAGCGGCTGGGCGTGGAATCGCGGGCGTGAGCGCCCCCCGCGCGGTAGACGCGCAGGGACACCTCTATTTCGAGGGGTCTCCAATCTCGTTCGGACCTAACGGCCCCGTCGCGTCGGATTCGGCACCTGTCATGCGCTATAACAGGAAGGCCTGGCGCTACGACACGCTCACGTTTGTTCAGCTTCCCAAGAACAGCGCGTCAGTACAAACCAGCGGCTCGGGCGGTGAGCGTAACGTGCAGGTCCGAATCGGCGCGCGGACACCGTTTCCGGCGCGTGACGCCTGGACCGTCTTGCCCAATGGCAATCTGGTTGTGGTCCGCATCAAGGACTATCACGTGGACATCATCTCGCCCGCAAAGCAGGTCACCAAGGGTACCGTGGTCACCTTTACGCCGGTCAGGGTTGGTGAGGCGGAAAAACAGGAGTACCGCGATTCACAAAAGAGCTCGACAGGGCTGGGAATCACGCGCTCAGTGGAGAATGGCAAAGTCACAACCGGAGCGGCCCCGATAGCCCCGGCCGAGGAGCCCAAAGAGTGGCCCGTGGTGAAGCCAGCATTCACCCAGAATGGCGTGTTTGCCACGCCATCGGGGGAGATATGGGTGGCTCGCTCGCGGACCGCCAAAGACGAGATCCCGCGATACGATGTGTTTTCGTCGACTGGCAAGCTCACGGGTCAGGTGGTGCTGCCCAGGAAAACGCGCGTGATCGGTTTTGGAAATGGCGGGGCGATCTACACCATTCGGAGCGACGACGACGACCTGCAATATCTGCAGCGCTTCCGGGGTTGATCGGATTCCGCTACACTTGAGGTGCTTGTACTTCGTCCCGTCCTTTCGCGAGGCTCCATGCCGTTTTTCAACTATCCTGCCAACGCCGACTGGCTGCTTCCGCTCATCAAGCTGCCGCTGATGCTGATGTCGCTGATCTTCAAGGCAATCTTCGCTATGGGGCCGATTGGGAATGTGCTGTGCGCGGCGATCATTATCGGGCTGTTCGCGCACAACCTCATGAAGCCGGTGCGCGCGTAGCCTTCACCGCGCTCTACGTCCTTGTGGTGCGCGCGAACTGAGGTAGGACGCCAACGCCTTTGGCTCCACCCACCACTCCCGATGCCACTTGATCGCCGACAGACGTTTGCGGTGAATCTGTTGCCTGAGCGTTGCTGGGTTGAGTCCGCTTCGCACTGCGGCTGTCGTCAGCGGAATCATGCTGGTCGGTAAGGGAAGCGCACGCAATACGGCCACCGGATAATGCGTGCTGGCGTCAAGGATCTCGATCGCAACGGGTGAACCGTTCGCGGCCCGATCGACGAGGATGCCTGGACTCACCTCTTCGGTTCGGGCGGCCTTTTTCTTTTCGGACAGCAGGATCGTGAGTGCGTCCACCGATGGATCGTAGGTCCACATCATGATTGAGCGCTTGCCTGGAAGACTGTGATGACCACGAGTCGCGCTGGCTCGTGCGCTACGACAACTGTGATGATTCGACCCCCTTGTGTCGCGGTGTAGCGGACACGCGGGCAGGCACCCGCCGGCGCCGCGTCTGCCGCAGCCGATCCGCGCCGCACGGAAAGCGTCACGTCAGACTCGGCGATCCCGCGCTGCTCCATACGACTTCTCGCATGTGCGGAAAAAACGATAGGGACGATTTTGCGAATCATATCTACGCCAGCGTGCAAAAGCAATTCATACTCCCAACCGCGTGAAGTCAGCCTTGCCTGCGATCGGGCGTGGGTGGACGATCCGCACAATGTCGCAACGCTGGGCGCGACGACAGCGACATTTCCACGCCGACAGTAGCCATTTCGCGCGGAGGGATATGGTCGTTGCCGCGTACGCGAAACCCCCCGCAACGAACGAACTCGTTGCGGGGGGTTTTCGTATCAAACCTTTTCCTGCTTTACCTGTTCGCGGTATTGTCCAGGAAAGGTCGATTGGTTGCCGTAGTCGAAACGACTGTCATGTCGCCGCGTGCACTGATGGTGTACACCTTGCCTGCCGACAATGAGACGGCGGTTCGCGCAATGGCGTTCGTGGTCACCCCGACCAGCCGCGTGCTCAGATCGTACACACCATTCGGCACCGATGTGAACGCACCGGCCGACTTGTACGCCACGGCCGTGCCAATGGCCACCTCAACAAGGGTCGTGGTGTTCTTGGCGTACATCGTCATGGGGCTGGAATTGGAGATGGCATTGACGAACCGGACATAGGCGACCGTAAAGTCGAGCGCCGACACATACGGATCTTCTACCACAAAACCCTCTACCGTTTTCGCGGCCGCATCATAAAACCCACTCATGTAGAACGAGTACGACTTCCCGTCGGCCAGCGTCGACGGAACCGTCGACACCACCAGGTCCTTGTCTACCGTAGCGGCGATCCTGCCAGCGAACGTGTACTGACCTGGCGTCAGCGCCGAATAAAATCCACCTGCACCCACGCCGCCGTAGGCCACTCCAACCGTGGATTCAACGCCGGTGGCCGACGTGATGGCCGTCATCTTCGTAGCATTGGCGTAGAAATTCACCTGCGGCGCGTTCACACCGAAGTTGAAAAACTTTATCCGGGCGCCCGGCAGCGTACCCGTGATGTCCTGAACGGCGTTCTTGTCACACGAAGCAAGCGCGACCGCGCCAAGCAGGATTGCTATGGATCGAAAGGTGTTCATCGCGGGGTTACGGTTGAGTGATCCAGAGCGGCTTGGTGTGGTAATCGAGTGCAAGTCCGCCAATGACGTCCAGTCCCGGTCGATTCCACACGTATTCCGAGTTGAATCTCGGCCGGATACGCTGGACGATTTTACCGCCATTGTCCGGATAGAGTGTGGTGGGGGGCGTAAACCCAGGGTACACCTGTCGCCCACCCACCGGATCGATGTCGGTGTAGTGATAACGACGCAGGTCCATCCATAACTCGTTGTGTCCCCAACCCCACAGCGCGATGTACTTCTGCGACATGATGTGCGTGATGGTGAGGCCCGCTGGTGTCGCGGGCACAATCGCCGGAGACGCGAGGAAGGCCGATTTTTCGGCTGCCGTGATCTGCGTGGGCGTTTGGCCGTTGTCGGTGTTGCGGGCGTTCACGAAATCAATGTGCGACGAGATGCCGTTGGTGTACGCCTGCAGGGCGCCGGCCAGATCACCCAGCTTGTATGACGCTTCGGCCTTGATGAACTGCAACTGTGCAAACGTCATCAACGGCATTTTTGCCTTGTCGTCGAACAGGTAGCGACCCGGCAATTGCAACCCACCGGTTCCCGCGTAGCCGTAGAAGTTGTTCGGCTGCTGCGCGGTAGTAAGAGCGCCAAAGCCCACGACATTGATGTCCAGGCCCCGAAACACCCCATCGGGCGCGGGCGCGATCATGCGACTCAACCGTGGGTCAACCACGCCGCCAAGCTGCGTGCCGTTCAGCAGGCCAACCACGAACTGCGTGGGCCGGTACCCCGGAAGATTCCCTCGGGTACGCCCAAAGAAATTGATATCGTCGTTTTGCGTGTTGGGATACGTCAGCAGTGGATCGTCGGCGTTGCTGAGGAACGACTTGTTCACCGCTGCTATCACGTCGGCGGGCTTGTACGCGGCCTTGTTGGAATAGTGGTTGAGGTTTAGTGCCAGCATGCCGTAGGCCAGCTTCAGCCACCTGGTGCGATCCCCACCGTAGATCTTGTCGGTCCGGGCCAGATAGGCTTGGTCGACGGCGCCGTCGGTTCGCTGCAGCAATACGATGGCTTCGTTCAAGAGTTTCTGGATTTCCAGGTACGCGAATTCCTGGGTGTCGTAGTTGAAGCTGAATTTGGATTGGTCGATCGCTTCTTTGACGATGATTTCGCCATGGAGGTCGGTGGTGACCTGCCATCCCCACGCCTTCAACAGCTTCGCCACGCCCAGAAGGTCCCAGCGCTGCTCGGACTCGGCCAGCGTGGTCATGTCCACCAGATTCTGTCCAAGCGTCCAGTACACGTCGCGCCACTGCTGCGCGGCATTGTCACTCGACGGATCGTATCCCATGCGGTCCCACGTGCTCAGACTGGTGCCGGGTAGCGTCCATTCCTGATTGTATCGGCCCACGAAGCGCGCGTCGAGTTGCGGCGACGTGACCATCCAATGCAGCATCGGAGCCAGATACAGATTGGCGGAAACAGTCTGCGGGCCGTTGGGGTTGGTGTTGACGTCCAGGAAGTCCTTGCAACTTGCGGTGGACAGCGCGAGCGTGCCGACGAGCAGCACGGTGTGAAAGTTTTTCATGTTCAGTATCCCACCTTGACGCCGAAGGCTACGCCGCGCGGCATGGGAAAGTTGCCGTAGTCGATGCCGGCTGCGCCCGATCCGCCCACGGCGGCCGTATTGCCGTTAACGATGGGATCGAGACCGGAGTAGTTGGTGAACAGGAACAGGTCGGTACCGGTAAGGAATACACTGGCGTCGCGCGCCTTCAGATATTTCCCGGGAAGGACAAAGCGCACCGTCACGTCTCTCAGTCGAACCCAATTGATGTCCTTCTCGATGAACAACTCTTCGCTGATGTTCGTGTAGAACAATGTTTGCACGGCCGGAATGACGACAATGCTGTTCGCGGTGGGCGTTGCGGTATTTTCCTTGCCGTCCCGCAGCACGCCGTCAATCACCCGCGGCTTATCGCGATCCAACGTACGCGTGCTGAGACCCCGTGCCGTGAGGAACTGCTCTGTGGCATTGTACACATCACCGCCCTTCCGGATGTCGATAAGGAAGTTCAGCGAGACGCTCTTGAACCGAAATGTGTTGGTGAAACCGATCGTGTAGTCGGGCTGGCGATCATAACCGGCATCGATGAAGACGGTTGAGCGCAGCGGCAGCCCTGACGTGGGATCGATGAGCAGCTTGCCCGCTGTGTTGCGCAGATAGAACAGGCCGGTCATGGAGCGAGTAGAGAGTCCTGGCGCCGTACCGTTGCGCACGTTGCCGAACAGCCACGTGTCGGACACATACGATTCCGGCAGGGCATTCGGCAGCGCCAACACCGTGCCGCGGGCGCGCTCGTAGTTCACCAGCATATCCCACGAGAAGTCGCGCTTCAACACGGGCTGGCCGCGCAGCGAAATCTCGACGCCCTCGTTTCTGGTCACGGCGCCATTCAGGTTGAACAGGATGAAGCCTGTGGCGTAGCTGCCGCGAATATCGTTGACAATCTGGTCCTTGGTCTGCTTGCGATATGTCGTCACATCGAGACCAAGCCGGTTATCGAGGAAGCTGAGCTCAGTGCCCACCTCGTAGGACCTGGCGAACTCTGGCTTGAGGTCGAGGTTCGGCCCGGTGAAGCCGTATCCGTACCCTCCGTTTGATGTGGTCTTGTACTCAAGCGACGGGCGGAAGGCGTATGGTCTGGCGTCCTTACCCACTTCGGCGTAGCCGCCGCGGAGCTTGCCGGTCATGAAGCGGCCGATAGCCGGAAATGCGTCCGAGAAGATGAAGCTCGACGAAACGGAGGGATAGAAGAACGAGTTTCGTTCGACAGGGATGGTTGATGTCCAGTCATTGCGGCCGGTGGCCGTGACATACAGGTAGTCGCGGTAATTGGCCGTGGCGCTTCCGAACAGGCTGACCAGCCGTCGCTGCGAGAGGAAGGTGCGGTTCGTGCGAACGTTTGTATTGTTGATGGAAACGAAGTTTGGATCGAGGAAGTCCTGGCCCTTGAGCGCGTTGGTTTGCGACCGGTTGGCGGAAATCGCGTTGCCAACCAGACCGTTGATCGAGAAGTTCTTGGTGATGGTACGACGGTTGAAATTGAGCAGCGTTTGCGCGTTGAGGTTGCGCGTCACGTCAGCCGCGATATCCAGAATGCCGTTGTTCGTGTTGCCGTACACACTCTCCGGATGGCGAAGGATGAGGTTTTCATTGGTGTAGCTGTCGGAGCCAATGTTGGTGCGCAGGTTGCCCCACGAGAACGGGGTGAGTACGAAACCGACATTGGCGATGAGGCGACCGTTCTTGGAATTGATGCGATTCTTTTGCACGTTGAAATACGGATTATCCGTTTCCCCCGATGCGGCCAGTAACGTCACTCGTCGCCGGTTGCCGGCTGGGGTGAGGTAGTCCTTGGCATTGTCGGTCTGGGGCCACAGCAGCAAGCCGATGAGCGGACCGTTGTCGCCTTTGTAAGCCTGGTCGTTGTCCGCCTGCGTATACTGCATGGAGAGGTCCGTCCTCAACCACTTCGTGATCTGGGCACCCGATCGGCCGGTGAGATTTACCCGGGTGTAGAGTGACGTGGGAACGACGCCTTCCTGATTGTCTGCGGCAACGGCGAGTCGGTAGTTGATCTTGTTGTCCGGCGACGCCCCGCTGAACGAGAGGTTGTGCGTCTGCGTGAGAGCGGTCTGGAAAAATCCGTTGATGTTGTTGTAGAATCGCGTACTGTCGGCGTACGGATTGCCAAAGTACGAGAACGACCCTTGGCTGTTACCGGAGATCGATGTCGGACCGTATGTCCGCTGCATCTCGGGCTGGGTTCTGGTGTTCTCGACGCGGAATCGGTTGTTGTATTCCAGTCCGCCGGTGCCCGCCTGTCCACGCTTGGTGGTGATCACGATCGCGCCGTTGGCGGCGTCGATGCCGTACAGGGCAGAGGCTTCCGGTCCCTTCAAAACCACCATGCTTTCAATGTCTTCCGGATTCACGTCGGCGGCGCGGTTAGTGAAGTCTACGCCGCGATTGCTGAACGCGGTCAGTGATCCTGGCGCGTCGGAGGCCAGCACGCCGGTGTTCAGCGTCTTGTTGTCCATCGGCAAGCCATCGATGATCATCAGCGGCTGGTTACTGCTGCTGATGGAGCTGACCCCGCGAATGGTGATAGACGATGACGCACCCGGCACACCCGACGTGCTGACCACTTCAACGCCGGCCACACGTCCCTGCAGCGAATTGATGAAGTTTTGACGGCCGGTCTGGGCGACGTCGGCTCCCATAACCGTTTGCTGCGACGTGCCGAGACTGCGCTTGACGGCGGTTTCCCCCAGGGCCGTGACGACCACCGCGTCGAGATTGGCCGCGTTTTTCTGCAGTTGCACGCTCACCACGTTGTCGGCGCCGACGGTGCGCTCCTGCGGGCCGTAGCCGATGATCCGGAATTGCAGCACTTGACCACTCGCTACCCGAATGGTGTAGTCGCCGCTGGTGTTGGTCTGGGTGCCCTGCGTGGTTCCCTTGATGACAACCGACACACCGGACAAGGGGACACTTGCTTCGCGAGTCACTCTGCCGGTCACGGTCTTCTCTTGCGCCATGGCCTGCGTGGCGAAAAGGAGGCTGCCGGTCAACACCGTGAGTACTCTATTCTTCATCATGCACGGTACCGGATTGTGGAAATCAGCGAGTCCAGGGTTCGCCCGCGTAACGCGCGATATTGGCGAACGACACCGGGTTACGTTATCGCGGACTCCGGTGGGTGTCAATTGAAAATTGGCCTCAAAGGTCGAGTTAGAATGGCGCCGTCGAGCGGTCGCTTCGCGGGCAAGCGTCACTCGGGCGAAAAGCCACTCAGGCCGACGTCCAGACCGGCTTTCTACAGCAATTTCCCTATCGCAATTATTTGCCCGACGCGGGGTAACGCCCCAGCAACCCATCATCTGCTTGACGTCGTTCGAGGTTCGCGAAGATAAGCCCGACCGTCCTTCCAAGCGACATTACTAACTTGACCGACGCCACCAAATCAGAGTCATTCGTTACCACGACGGCGCACTCGAAGAGCCCTTCGCAGGCAGTCGCCGCACCCGTCCGCAGTGGATGAAACGTGGGCGGTTAGAACGCCAATGTGAAAAGTCCCGTTGACCCGTTGTAGTGCAGCACGCAGTGGGAGAGGAGATCGCGACCGATCAGCGCCTGAATCCCTTGCGGGGATAGCGGCGTCGCAATCACCGGCATGACGGGGAATACCAGAGGACTCTGCGAAGCGTCGGATCCGCGAATCATCAGACCCACGTCGTACTGTTCGAGCTTCGCTGGTGCGCCTGCCGTACTTGGTGTGTGGACGTCGCATGACCCCGTTGCGGTCAATTCAAGCGCCTGTAGAATCGCTGGGTCTATGCAAGTGCTGCTCGCACCGGTGTCGACTAACGCGGTTACGACCTGCGCCTGCGGGATAGCCTTGCCTGCGGTCTGAAGCGCCAACGCCCTCGC
>JANOKE010000104.1:0-7266 GCA_031419135.1 Gemmatimonadaceae bacterium | reverse complement strand
GGTCAGCCGTCCGGTGGCGCCCGTGGACGCGTGCCGCTGGTACCGGGCGGCGGTATGGGCTCGCCGATCGTTACGCGAGACGGGACGTGGACGCGCCACACGGCGGGTCGTTCGTCCGCTGGCCGAAAGTGCTCGACCGGTACCACCACCACCTCGCGAGGCATCTGTCGAATCGACGGGACCCGATGCAACGCGGTGTGATCCGAGTCTGCATCAGCCGCTGATCCCGTGCAAGAATTCTGGACGTCCGCCGCTTCCGCAGCGACCGGAAGCGCATCACCCCGGATCTCCCGCATGTGCACCATGCCGTGCGCAATCGCTGTCGGCGGCGCGGAAAGCGCGGCAACACACGCAAGAAGCGCAAGCACGAATCGCGCAGGGCGAAGAGAACACATCGGGCGCAAACGTACGTGGTCGTGGCATACCGTGCAAGCGCGGCACCCGTCGCGCCAAACGTCGTTCGGGTGATTCCTGCAAGCCCCTCTCCCCGCCAATGGCACGTCAGTCGCCGGGCTCGCTCGCGCATTGGCATCGCCTCGGCCTCCACTCTCAACTTGTCTGGAGGCAACTTGATGGTATGTATGATGGTATGGCAATCATGACCTATCGCACCACATTTTCACTCGATGAAGCGACCGCCACGCGCATTCGCACGCTGGCCGCGCAGTGGAAGGTGTCCCAGGCCGAAGTGATCCGACGCGTGGTGGCCCACTCCGACGTGGCGACCAAACCGGACCCACTCGCCATGCTTCACGCCTTGCACAAGTCCGGCGGTGGCCTCAGTGCGGCGAAGGCGACGACCTACCTGTCCGCCGTTCAGAGGGGCGACGACGCGAAGCCGCCACCAGCGCATCGCGCTTCAACGCAGCGCAACCGCGCCGTGTCCCATCTCCGGCATGGCGGTCGCTACCAGCACGGCGGTCGCCACGAGCACCAACACTGCCGCAGCCAGCTCAAACACAGCGCTGCGGCGCAGCATGCGCGTCGCGTTCGGTTTCCCGAGTCGTGGCAGGACACGTTGCCAGTTGATGGCGCCGAGTCCTGCGATGACACTCACGAGGGCAACCTTGATCAGCAGCAGCCTGCCGTATTCGCTCTCAAAGAGCCCTGACCACGAGCCGACATTGCGCCATCCGGCAATCACACCGGTTACACCCAGCAACGATGCAAACACCAAGGCCGTTGGACTGAAGGCCGTCACCAGACGTGCAATGCGCTGATGCCCGCCTGGCTCCGGCGAACGGAGCAATGCGGGCACTGCCAAAAACATCATGACGCACAGGCTGCCGACCCAACCGCCGGCACCAATTACGTGCAGGGCATCGACCGTCATCGCGATGCGGGGCGATGGGGCAACCGCCGGATGACCAGACATCGCCATGGTCCAACTGAGCACGACAACAGCGGCGGCAAACAGCCACCACCCCGCCCGCTGCGCCCGTGTGATGAGTGCAAGGGAGACGAAGGCCGTGAGAA
Organism: Gemmatimonadaceae bacterium; assembly: GCA_031419135.1. Taxonomy (GTDB): domain Bacteria; phylum Gemmatimonadota; class Gemmatimonadetes; order Gemmatimonadales; family Gemmatimonadaceae; genus Gemmatimonas. The sequence continues at coordinate 5,790 of JANOKE010000104.1, read as the reverse complement.
TACAACCGGCAGCGATGAGCCAGGCGAGTCCCCAGCCGGACTGCCACAACAGGGGACGCATGGTGCCCATGCTCCACGCGCCGTCCTCGAAATACACCCGATGCTGCGCGGCGAGTCGTGCCACCTGCACCAACGTGAGCAGGATCAGCGCGCGAAGGAGCCAGACGGCGATCTGCGGCGCAAACCCGGCGGCCCGCGATTCGCCAGTCAGCCGGTCTTGCTCGAAGCGCGGCACCACCGCCACGCGAAACGCCACACAGCCAATGAGCAGCGTGACCGCCGCATACTGTGTGAAGCGAATGACCACATATGCCGGCGAATCGACATCGAACGGCAAACTCGGCTCGGACGGGGACACGGCCTGCAGCATCCCGGTCACGAGCGCGACCACTATCGACCCGCGGCGCTGGCCCCTTGGTGGTCGGCGCCTGGCGTCGCCACAACAAACGTGAACTCACCCTTCATCGGGTGTCCGTCGCCACCAGCCGCCTGCCATTTCACCGTGTACCGGCCCGGCGCCAGCTTGGCCGTGGTTTTGGCAACCAGCGTCTTGCTATCGCCTATTGCTGCGGTGAGCGAATCAAGCGGCACCGCACGCGCTGCCGCATCGAACAGCGTGAGCTTGCTGAGCGCCAGCGTGATCTGTTCGTTAAACGTGGCAGTGATCGATGTCGGCGCCGAGGCAACCGTTACATTGGCCGCAGGCGTGGAACGCACCAGCTTCGGGTGCGCCGATGCGGCGTGCACCGGGAGGGCAAGCGCACCGGTCAACACCAGCAATAGCAGTCTGGAACGCATCAGCGCGAAATCCTCACGGGAGTAGGTACGGACAGAGATTCTTTACGCAGTGTAAAATAGCGTCGTCGGCCTGCACCCGCAAGCTCGGCGGGTTTCGGCGTCCACAGGTATTCTCGACGCACGTGAACTATCGCACCGCCACGTGACCCGCGACACCATCGCGGTGCGGACACGGGTCGCCAGCCGCGTGCAAATGATTGCAGAACAGGTGACTCACCTGCCAGTCGCCGATGTGGGTACAGTGACCCGAGACATGATCGTTTGCCGGCAAAGGGTGCAGCACGATGACACCGGAGGTCCACACGGCGAGCAGCACGAGTGCCGCGCCCACAATGGATCGACGAGGCACCTGAAATCCCACTACGGCGTCCTCGCCGGCCAATCGGCGGACGCGACGCTCCAACAGATCACGACGCTGAAATCCAACGGCCAAACCCAGGGGACCAACATCTGCCCCTGCCATACGCAGGATCGCCGACGCGAGCGGCAGCGCGCGCTCCTGGGCCGCGTAGTCGTCGGCAAGGATTTCCGATTCGTCGGCCAACTCCTCGGCCAGTCGACGCATCGCCGGCAGCCAGAACAGCACGCCCGCGAGCGTTCGCCACGCAAACTGTCGCAACGGATCACGACGCCGGACGTGGGCCATCTCGTGCGCCAATACCGCCTCCAGTTCCTCGCTGCTCAACTGCGCGGGGAGTGCGTGCGCAACATAAATACGCGGCGTCCACCACCCTGAGGTGAACGCGGGGTTTGGCAGTCCGGCTACCAGATGCACGCGGTCGAGATCAAATCCAATCGCGTGCACCGCCATCACCATTCGGGCATCAGCCCGTGCAGGCGTGATGGTCAGGGCGCGCATGGTGCGCGCGTGTCGCCACGCGGCGCGCGTACGCTCAAGGAGTGCGAACAGCAGCCCGGCCTGCAACAGCAGGTGAAACGCCCCATGCACCGGCGCGAGCAGATGATGCAGCGCCACCATGCAGAAAGGGCCGAGGTGCTCGAGCGACGCCGGAAGCCACGTGTCGGCACCAACAAGGTGGTGGCCGAACACCGGACTGATACTGAGGACCAGCAGCGTGGCCAGCCCCAAGAGCACACGTCGTCGATGCCGTTGCTCCCGATGCACAAGGGGCGACTGAATCGGTGACTCGCGGCCGGCACGACGCATGAGTTCAACCGTCCGAACGTTCACGAAGCCGCTTGCGGATCAGGCGCGCCAGTACAGCGAGTTGCTCCGGATCGCGTTCCGCGAGCACGTCAACAAATGACGCCGCGACGGCATCGGTATCGAAGGACAACACGCCCTCCACCACGCGCCGAGACACATGCGACATGAACGCGGCCTCATCGAGCCGTGCGACGAAGTGGATCCGATCGCCCGATTTCCCGCGCTTCAGCACGCGCTTGCCAACCAGCCGATTCAGCACCGTGATCGTGGTGAGCGGTGAGATCGCGTGCTCATCGATCACGCGCTCGTGCACCTCACGCGCGGTCGCCGGCCGGTCAATTTCCCACACCGCCCGCAGCACGCGCGCCTCAAGATCACCAAGGACCTTGGCCAGGCCATCGGCGGAGAGTCGCACCGTGTCCTGCAATTTGGGGAGTGACGATCTCGATTGCTTGCCGGATGACACGGAGATCCTGACGTTCGGGTGAGCTTCAACCACAGGAAGCCTAGGCAATCGTTGACCGGCTGTAAAGCGTCCGCACCATGCACCTGACCGCTCAGCAGTTGACAGTCCAATATCCGATGCCCTTCTTCCTTCCATGCATTTTATGTGTCGTCAAACGTGCGGGGGCCTGTGCGTTCTCGTGCTGGCCGTTGCCTGCGTTCCGCCCGCCGCACGACAGGGCACGCGGCCCGTCGAACGGTTACTCGCCGACCGCGGCCTCACACCGCCCGCATGGGCGGCCGTCGATTCGACGGTCCGTCCCGCTGTCCCCGTGGGTGCGCTTTCCGCCGACGCCGCCGTGCGCATCGCACTGGTGCGCAGTCCCCATGTTCGCGCGGTACTCGCCGATGTCGGTGTCGCCTCCGCCGAACTGTGGCAAGCCAGTCGGCTCCCCAACCCGATTCTGGACGTGCTGGTTGGAACGCCCACCACGAGTGGCGCCGGTGTCTCGTCCGTCGGCATTGGATTTGCCATCGTTTCGGCGCTGCAGCGGCCGCTTCGGCAACGCATCGCCGCTGCCGAGTTGCGCGGAGTCGAGCAGCGCGTGGCGGATGCCGTTGTTGGCGTCGTTTTGCAGGTGCACCGGGCCTACGTGGAGGTGCAGCATGCGCAGCAAAGTCTCGAGCTGTCACAAACGGTGGCCGCCGCCACGGCGGCGTCGGCTGGCGCGGCCCGCGCCATTCGGGACGCGGGAAATCTGCCGGCGTATGCCGTGGCCAGCGAGGAGGCCATGGCAGCTTTAAGTGTTGCCGACGTCGTCGACGCTGACGTGTCGCTGTCGATGGCCCGGGCGGAACTTGGTCGTTTGCTTGGAGCCGGTGCCGCAGACACATCATGGACGATCGCCGACCGACTCGGCGATCCACTCGCGGAGCAGTGGACACTCAACACGCTCGATTCATTGGCCATCACTCGCCGCCTGGACGTGTCCGCAGCACTCGAGAGTGCTCAGGCGGCATTCTCGACGGTTGGATTGGCGAACCGCTTTCGCCTGCTCCCCGATGGCACCATCGGTGGGTTTGTCGAGCGCGAGCCGGACGGGCGTTTTGTGGGAGGAAACGCGTCGGTTCCGCTGCCGATTTTCGATGGGGGTGGCGCACGCGTCGCCAAGGCGCGCGCCATGCTCGAGAAACGCGTGGCCGAGCATGACGCGTTGGTGGTGGACGTGCACGCCGCGGTGCGCATCGCATGGGCCAGATTCGAAGGCGCGCGACGACGCGCCGTGCAGCTGAGCACGTCGGTGTTGCCCGCGCGCCGACGCGTACTGGTCGAATCGCAATTGCAGGTGAACGCCATGGCGATGCCGGTCTTCGCGTTGCTGCAAGCCAAGCAGGCGGAGATCGATGCCGCACACATGTATCTGGACGCGCTGCGTGACTATTGGAGTGCGCGCGCCGAACTTGAACGAGCGACAGGTGGTATGCTGCCTGCGCGGAGCGGCCCATGACCGACGACGTGCAAGAGGGATCGATGGAATCTGACGACACCGTTCCTGAGCCCGCGACCGTCTCGCGCCGGGAGATGATGCGCCGGAGTGCGATGGTGCTTACCGGGAGCGCGGCGCTTGGCGCGGGCTCGCTGTCGGCGCAGGGACCGGTGACGCACACCATGCCGATGCCAACGCCGACACCGGCGCCAAAAGCACCGCGAAGCCAACAGTCCAATGCCGCAATACGTGGCGCGGCACCGGGCCAACCTGGTCGCGACTACACACCTGTTATTACGCCCAACGGCAGCACCCTTCCCTTTCGCGTCGTAGATGGCGTGAAGGTCTTTCACCTCACCGCAGCACCGATTCAGCACGAGTTCGCGCCCGGGCTCGTGTCGGAATGTTGGGGCTACAACGGCGGCACACCGGGACCAACCATCGAAGCAGTTCAGGGCGATAGGGTACGCATCTACGTCACCAATCATTTACCAGCGCCAACAACGATTCACTGGCATGGCATTGTGTTGCCCGCTGGCATGGACGGCGTATCAGGGCTGAGTCAGCCACCCATTCCCGTGAACGCCACGTTCAAGTACGAGTTCGTGCTGCCGCACCACGGCACGTTCATGTACCACACGCACCATGATGAAATGGTCCAGCAGGGACTTGGACTCATGGGCATGTTCGTGGTGCATCCCCGCACTCCGGTGCGTCGACCCGATCGTGACTTTGTGCTGTTGAGCGCTGAGTGGTTGGTGCGAATTGGTTCGTCGCGCCCCGATCCGAACGAGATGACCGAATTCAATGTGTTCACGTTCAATGGCAAGGCGTACCCGGGCACCGAGGCGCTGCAGATGCAGTTGGGCGAGCGCGTTCGTATTCGGTTTGGCAACCTCAGCGCCATGAGTCACCATCCGATTCATGTGCACGGCCTGCGCTGGCGGGTGGTGGCCACCGACGGCGGGGACATTGCACCCGATGGACAGTGGCCGGAAGCGACAGTGCTGGTGCCGGTCGGAACCACGCGCACCGTGGAGTTCATGGCCGACAATCCCGGTGACTGGGCCGTTCACTGTCACATGACCCACCATGTCATGAATCAGATGGGGCACAGTGGCACCAACCTCATTGGCGTCAAGCCAGACGCGATCGACGCGCTGGTGACGCCACTGCTGCCTGGCTACATGACCATGGGCGAATCGGGAATGGGCGGCCACGCTGAGATGGGAATGCCCACGCCCAAGGGATCGATTTCCATGTTGGGTGGGCCTGGTCCCCACGGATACATCGACATGGGTGGCATGTTCACACTGCTCAAGATTCGCGACAAGCTGCCACCTGGCGGCGATCCGCACTGGTATGTGAATCCGCCCGGTACCGTGGCGTCGGAGGCATCGGATAAGGAGCTCAAGCGCGACGGGATCGATCCGGGAGCGGCCGCCACCGGCGCAGCGCATCGGCATTCCTGACGCGCCGCCGACCGCGCGAGGGAGTCCAGCCGATCCGGCGACATTGCCAACGTTCGACGCGCTGAGCCATCCGATGCAACGTCAGTACGTTACGGCAGCGACATCCGTTCGTACGAAATCGTCGCCTGTAAAAAGCAGCGGCTGTCCCGATTCCATCGCCACGCCGTACACGAGACAGTCGCCGTAGTTCAGCACACCGGGAGTACCGACGCCTTTGCCAAAACGTCGAAAGGCGTCGCGTGCGAATGCGGCCGCGAGTGCGTTCATGTCGACAATGGTTAGCGAGAGGCGCTGTAGCAGCGCATCCAGCGCGACATCGCCACCGGGACCTTTTCTCGCAAACAGCACGACGCTGGCCTCGACGACTGTCGGCGCCGCGACGAAGCGTATCGGCGCCGCGCTAATGGCCTGCACCATCGCG
>JANOKE010000103.1:0-6414 GCA_031419135.1 Gemmatimonadaceae bacterium | reverse complement strand
TATCCCCCACATCGAGGCAGATTGCTCACGTGTTACGCACCCGTTCGCCGGTTACCCTTGCGGGCCCCCTTGACTTGCATGTGTTAAGCACGCCGCCAGCGTTCGTCCTGAGCCAGGATCAAACTCTCCAATGGATTGTTCGAAAGGCTCTTCAACGCGACCCCCAAAAGGGTCTAGCGCCGAATCACTAAATACATCATCAGATATTCTTTCTCGCTGCAACCCTGATGGAGCCGCAGGTCATAGAAACCGCCTTGCATATTCCTTCGATCTCGACTTCGATTGTCAAAAAGCGTTGCTGCAGACCTTCTCCAAAAGCTCGCAACCGCTTGCGATTGCATAACTTAGCATACTTGTTTTTGCGGCCGTTCAACCGGCAGACTTACTATTTAACCTGCAGTCGCCGCCGAGTCAAGGCCCTACACTTCAGTTCTTTCGTCGCTCGTGAGAGCACCGCAAACCCCGCCGCCGCTCATTCGCGATCCACCCGCCGCGCCTACCGTCCGGCGAAGGGGTGGCGAAGTTACCTGGTGCGCTGCAACGGCGCAAGACCCTCAATCATCACCCCGCGCAATCGGTCGTGACTGCGCCATCTTCCGGCATGACCTGCCGATCAAAGTGCACCCTGATGGACTTGAACCATCAACCTACTGATTAAGAGTCAGCTGCTCTACCATTGAGCTAAGGGTGCGAAACTGCGGTACTGCTACTGCGGTTGGGGTACTGCTACTGCGGTTGGGGTACTGCTACTGCGGTTGGGGTACCGCCGCTGCAGTTGAGCACCTGCCACTGCAACTCCTGCCACTGCAACTGGCAGCACCACTGCCGTGGTGAAGTACCACGACTGCCGTGGAAGTACCACCACTGCAGGTGCAGTACCACCACTGCAGGTGCAGTACCAACACTGCAGTTGCAGTACCAAACACTGCAGTTGCAGTACCAACACTGCAGTTGCAGTACCGCTCTTGTTGACGCGCCAGGAGGGACTCGAACCCCCGACCCGCAGCTTAGAAGGCTGCCGCTCTATCCACCTGAGCTACTGGCGCCGACTTCCGCCGCTGGTCTCCCGTTCGGGAGCCCCTCGGTGACTTCCAAAACCTGCACAACACCAGCTCATCGGGGCGGCCGGATTCGAACCGGCGACCTCCTGCTCCCAAAGCAGGCGCGATACCGGGCTACGCTACGCCCCGCTGGCCGCCACACGCGCGCCAGTCCCACAACTGCGTCGTACTGCAGCCGCGTATTGTATCTCCACTCGGCGCGCTGGTCAACCGCGGTCACGTGGGCCCGCCGGGAATTCGATGCGGCGACCAGGTTCCCTGAGCAGGCCGATGAGTCGCTCGAACGCCCGACCGCGGTGACTGACCTGCGATTTCTCCGCGCTCGTCGCCTCGCCGAATGTTGTGCCCAGCTCGTCTGACACAAAATAGGGATCGTAACCGAATCCGCCGCCGCCCCGGGGAACGTGTGCAATGACTCCCGCCGTAACTCCGCGCACGACCACCTCACCGTGGGTCCACACGCAGGCCGCCGCGCACACATACTGTGCCCGTCGACTGGCACGACCCGCGTCGGACGCCTGACGCAGCATCTCCAGCAGGTGTGCGTTGTTCGCGCGGTCCAACGCAGTGCCGTCGAGATCACGTCGGCCAGACCAGCGCTTACTCCGCACACCCGGCGCACCGGCCAGCGCCGCGACCTCAAGACCCGAGTCATCCGACACTACGACCCGTCCATCACCCTGCGCGTGGAACCAGCGCGCCTTGGCCAGCGCGTTTGCTTCAAACGTGTCGAACGCTTCGAGCGCGTCTTCCCTGTCGCTGACTGAAATTCCGGCATCGTCCAGCGATTCCGCCGAGACGCCAATGGCCGCGAACCACGGCAGGAGCTCGCGCAATTTTCCGGTGCTGCGCGTGGCCACCAGCACCGTGGGACGCCATGGCGCGCTCAGCGCGCGACCGCCTCGAGCACCTGTCGCTGCGCCGCATCCAGCGCCGTGATACCGCGCACCGCGATATCGAGCAGCGCGTGCAGATCATCACGACCGAATGTGCCGTTCTCTCCGGTTCCCTGCACCTCCACGAACCGCCCTTCACTGCTCATCACAACGTTCATGTCGACTTCCGCGCGCACGTCTTCCTCATAGTCCAGGTCGAGTCGAGGCGTACCGTCGATCACACCAACGCTGACCGCCGCGACGCGGCGCTTCACGGGCGACGCCTTGGCCCGACCCGAACGCACCATCCACTCGAAGGCGTCGATCACGGCCACGCACGCGCCGGTAATGGCGGCGGTGCGCGTGCCGCCATCCGCTTCCAGCACGTCGCAATCGAGCTTCACCGTGAATTCGCCGAATCGAAAGTCATCCAGCATGGCCCGCACACTGCGGCCGATGAGTCGCTGAATTTCTTGCGTGCGTCCGCCGACCTGCTGCCGCTCGCGATCGGTTCGCGTGCGAGTGGCCCGTGGCAGCATCGCGTATTCTGCCGTCATCCACCCTTCGCCGCGCCCGCGGCGCCAACCCGGTACCCCGTCCTCTACCGAGGCGGCACACAACACGCGCGTGCCGCCGAAACTCACCAGACACGATCCTTCCGCATTGTGCACGGCGCTGCGTACGAGCGCGATCGGACGCAGCGCGTCATTGGCGCGTCCAACGCGTAATTGCACCGTTTGCGCGGTTCCTTCAGCGTCGGCCACTGAGTGCCTCGATGATTGACGTGGTAGAGTGACCAGCGGTGAGCGGAATGACGACCACGCGACCACCACGGGCGGTTACCTGTGCCGCGCCAACAATGGTGTCGGCGGCATAGTCGCCGCCTTTGACGATGACGTCGGGTTCGAGCAGGCATACCAGTTCAAGCGGTGTGTCGTCCTCGAACACCACGACCGCATCGACGGCTTCCAGCGCGGCCAAGACGTAGGCGCGCTCCGCGGTGGAACGAATCGGTCGGGTGGGACCCTTCAACCGCTGTACCGATGCGTCGCTGTTGAGGCCAACGATGAGCGCCTCGCCCTCCTGACGGGCGCCGTACAGCACATCCACATGACCTGGATGCACGAGATCGAACACCCCATTCGTGAACACGACCGCGCCCGACACTTGCGACCGCCATTGTCGAGCCGTCGACCAGTCCATGACCTTGGATGCCGGTGCACGCGGTGCGACACGCGTCACCATTGCGACTGCATGCCTTCCACCACCTGCGTGATAAACGTTTCGATGGCGGTGCGACGACCGCTCGCTTCACCACCTTCCGGATACTGGCCTTCGCTGGACACACCCTTCCGCGTGTACAACGCACGACCCGTCGTTTGATCGATGATCTCGATATCGATCACCAACTGTAGCCGACGTCGCGTTGAGGTGGTCTGGCGTGGATCGGCACTGACGCCGGCCGGCAGATCAACCTCGTAGCGCACAATCGTGCCACGCACCACCACATCGGCCTTCTGTTCCGGTGCTTCGCGCAGGCTGAGTCGATCGCGCATGCCTTTGCGCACTTCCTCGAGCACTTCGCGTTGCACGTCGGAGGATGCCGTTTGATTGTCAAACGGTTCGACCGCCACCGAGCGCAAATTGCGCGGCAACCCGCCACCACCGGAAAAGCCATACAGGCAACCGGACGCGACCAACGGCATGGCCAGCACCAGATGGCGCAGACTACGGACGGCGCCAGATGGCGTCATCAAATCCCTCGACGGTAAGTGTATCGTTGACCGCAATGCGCAGGCTGCGATTGGCCCGTTCATGAACATACCGCAGTTCCCACTGCCCCGTTGCTCCACGCTGCCGGGTGATCCACTCAATCACCTTGCCGCCTTCGATGCGGTCCACGCGCGCCATGGCGGAGCCAGCAAAGGTCACCCGCCAGGCCCGACCATCGGCCTGTGAGGCATCACCACCACGAAGGACGCCGAGATCGGCTCGAAGCGAGTCGCCATCGACACGCGCCACGGTATCGCGCGTCGCGGGCACTGCCAATCGCCCCAACGCCGCCCAGAGCAGCGGAACCGGCGGCAGAAACCGCCGCACCAGATCGATGCCGGGTACGGTGAGTGAATCGCCGACGAGTATGGCATAGCCACCCGCCATGCCGTTGCGCAGGAAGAAATCGAGCCGCGCGCGATCGGGAGCGGCGGCGCGCACGACGCCGTCACCACTGGCCTCGAACGTTTCGTCCTTGTAGCTCCATGCGAAGCGCAATTGCTGCGGTTTTGCGGGCAACGTGGTGGGGGGCAGCACGCTGTGGGTGACATTGCCGCGCAACGGGCGCACGGCCGGCGCACACGCCACCATCACTCCTGCCGCCGCACACGCCAACAGGCCGCGCGTCATCGGCGGTCGATTCGGATCATACGATCTCCTTGCACAATGCGGTCGAGTACGTCAAATCCGTCGACGATACGACCAAAAACGGTATAGCCGCCATCGAGATGCGGTTGCGCAGCGTGACACAGATAGTACTGACTTCCACCCGTGTCGGGTCCAGACGTCGCCAGCCCCAAGGCGCCTCGATCGTGCCGACGTCGCGAATAGCTCTCGCGCAACGAGAAGCCCGGCCCGCCGCTCCCGTCGGCGCGTGCAGCCCCATCCTGAGCGACGAAATTTGGTACCACACGATGGAACGCGGTGTTCCGATAGAATCCGGAAGCGGCCAGTCGCAGGAATGCCTCCACAACGAGTGGCGCGTCGGCTCCGAACAGTTCAATGGTGATATCGCCGCGCTCTGTCTGGATGATGGCCCGCGGTGGTCGAGCGCCGGGTGCTACCCACTGGCGGACCAGGCGTTCATATTCACCGATCGGGCGCACGGTTGCGACGGGCTCGGCGCGCGCCCACGCCGACATCGGAGTGACATTCACCACGAGGCGCCGTTCGGCTACCGGGGCGTCACTGCCGAAGGCGGCCATTCGCTGTCGCTGCATCGCATCAATGCGCAGACTGTCGCGATTCCATGTTGCCGCCAGCAATCGCAACGCCGCGGTTCGCGCATCACGGTCACCCTCCTTCGTCTCTCGCTCGTACGCGGCGATCGCGAGATTCACGTCTGGCGCGCTCGGCCGTCGCGCCAGTACCGTGAGTGCGGCAGCGCGCACCTGCACATCGGCATCGGCGAGCGCAACCTGCGCGACTGCACGGACCGACGTGTCACTGGCGGTGGGCGGAATACTGCGGAGCGCATTGGCGCGCACGCGGGCATCGCGATCGCGGGCAAACTCGCGGGCCAATGCCAGTCGATCGGACTGTTCGTTGGCGGCGCGGGCATCAAGAGCGGCACTGCGTCGGCGCCAGTCGGGATGACGGCTCCATTCCGTTTCGCCGAACGCCAGCGTTGCCATTCCCGCTGCGCGGGCCGCGGCGAGCAACTGCTGCCGTACGCGAAACGTGGTATCGCGATCCCACGCTCTCCGCCACGCCGCAGAATCGCGCAGCAACACCACGTGCAGGCCCTCTGAGGCCGCCACGCGCACGTTCGCATCGGTGTCGCCGAGTGCCCGCTCCACGTCACGCAGCGACACGGCGCCATAGGACGCGACACTGCGAGACGCGTTCATGCGCACGCGCGCACTGGCGTCGGTGAGCAGGACAGTCAATGCCGCACGCGCCATCGTCGCCAGCGAATCGCCGGCGGCCGACTTCGCGAGGCCACGCGCGACATGCTGGCGCGTTTCCTCGTCAACGTGCGACCGCACCGTGAGCAACGCACGAACACCGCCGGGCAGGCGCTGTCGACCGATCACGTACGCTGCCGCGCGCACCGATTCGCTCGCCGTGTCCGCCAGCCAGGGTAACACCGTCGCCAGCGGAACCGGCTGCAACTTCACAGTCGACAACAGGAGCGCCGCGCGCACGGCGGAACCGCGCTGCGCCACCGCGCTCATGAGGAGCGGTTGCGAGATGCCCTCACCCAACGCGATCGTAACCACGGCGCGTGCAGGTTCACCGATTTCTCCGAGCGCCCAAGCTGCTTCGGTGGCCACTGCGTCGGGTGCTCCCGCCAGCGCGCGCGCCAGCGACGACACGCTGCCCGAATCTTTTGCGACACCCAATGCAAATGCCGCGCTGGCCGCCACCATCGTATCGGGGTCAACCAACAGACGTCGCACCATGGCGTATCGCGCCCGCAGTTTGACCTGTCCCACGGCGAGGGCACCCCGCGCCCGGCGCGCACCGCTGGCATCGTGCAGCACCGCATCAACCACCGTCGTGTCGGCGCGACGCGTGTCCAGCATCTGCAACAGGCGCGCGTCGAGCAGCGTGCCGCGATCGGCACCACGATCGGTGACCGGTGTGGTGGCAACGCCGCCCGGTGCGCAACCGACGGCCATCATGAGCACGAGCAGCCCGACATTGACGACACGAACGCCAAGCGACATGGTGCCTCGCAGGGTCATGGTGATGAGTCTGAT
>JANOKE010000102.1:0-4016 GCA_031419135.1 Gemmatimonadaceae bacterium | reverse complement strand
CCCGTACGTGATGCACGTGCAGGGGCACACCATGTTCGCCACGAAGAAGGTGACGCCAGGCGGCCACTGGATGGGCATCGTCGCGATTGCGTCGCGCAAGGCCAAGGCCAACCTGTTAGTGTCGGCCGATGCGTATGCGCGCACGGCGCTGGCGCTCGCCGACGGGTTCCTCAGCGTGTGGGAGGCGAAGTACGCGACCAACGTCGTACGACCGGAGACCGTGATCAACCGGTATCTGGACGATACATGGGAGCCTTTGCTGCAAACGCCGCCGTTCCCCGAATACACAAGCGGGCACAGCGTCATCTCAACCGCGGCCGCCACCGTGCTGAGCGAACAGTTCGGAGACAACTTCGCATTTGCCGACTCCACCGAACTTGAGTACGGGCTGCCGGTGCGATCGTTCGGCTCGTTCCGGGCGGCGGCCGACGAAGCCGCAGTTAGCCGCCTGTACGGCGGCATTCACTTTCGCCGCGCCATCGTGCAAGGGCAGTTGCAGGGTGCCAAGGTGGGCGAGCTGATCGTACAGCGTGTGCAGACTCATCCCGTCGCGCGCGTCGCCAGCCGGTGACCAGTCGCTGGCGGGCGCTGGTCGCGCTCGGCTTCGCCATCTCGTGCCAACCCACCGCCGACACATCGCGACAGACAACCACCGCGAGTGCCAAGCCCGCCGTGCCTCTGGAGCCGCTGTTCGAGCTGCTCGCTCCCGCGACAACCGGTGTGACGTTTGAGAACACGTTGCCCGAGACGCCCGACTTCAACATCCTGAACTACCTGTACTACTACAATGGCGGAGGAGTCGCGATCGGCGACGTTAATAGCGACGGCCTCCCCGACCTCTACTTCTCGTCCAACGTCGGCAAGAACCGGCTCTACCTGAACAAGGGTAACTACCGCTTCGACGACGTAACCGACAAGGCGGGTGTCGGTGGGCCGGAGGGATGGAAGACCGGCGTGACGATGGCCGACGTGAACGGCGACGGACTCGTGGACATCTACGCGTCGGCCGTGAGCTACCTCACCATGCGCGGCCACAATGTGCTGTACATCAACAATGGCGACGGCACGTTTCGTGATGACTCGAAGACGTCGGGGCTCGATCACGTCGGGTATTCAACGCAGGCCACGTTTCTCGACTACGACGCTGACGGGGATCTTGACCTCTTCCTGCTCAGTCACTCGACGCACACGGAGCGCGCCATCGGAACCGCACTCAAGCGCGACGTGCGCAGTTTACTGGGCGGCGGGCGACTGTACCGCAACGATCACGGTCACTTCACTGACGTGAGCGCGAAGGCCGGTATCTACGGCGGTATCGAGGGGTTTGGCCTGGGCGTGGTGGCCAGTGACCTGGATGGCGACGGATGCATTGACCTGTACGTGGCCAATGACTTCCAGGAAAACGACTTTCTCTACCACAACAACTGCAACGGCACATTCTCCGAGCGCATCACTACCGCCACCCGGCACACGAGCCGGTTCTCCATGGGCGTGGACGCGGCGGATATCAACAACGACGGCCGACCCGACCTGATTGTCGCCGACATGATGCCCGAACGAGAAGACGTGCTCAAGTCGTCGGCCAACGCGGAAAACTTCAACCTTTTCAGTCTGCGGCTCGAGGCCGGCTATCATCCGCAGTACGCGCGGAACACGCTGCAGCTCAACCGTGGCGATGGCCGCTTCAGCGACATCGGGTACCTGGCCGGCGTTTCTGCCACCGACTGGAGCTGGGCCACGTTGTTCGCCGACTTCGACAACGACGGCCGGAAGGACCTGTTCATCAGCAGTGGCATCTTGCGTCGTCCGAACGATCTCGACTACATCAACTTTGTCGGAAACGCCACGGTGCAGGCCTCGTTGGCCAAGGGGATTACGCAGGAGAATCTCGCGCTCCTCAAGCAGATGCCGCAGGTGCCGGTTGCCAATCACGTGTTCCGCAACGATGGCGGCCTGCACTTCACTGACATGGCGCAGGTGTGGGGGCTCGGTCAACGCGGTTTCTCGAACGGCGCGGCATATGTGGACCTGAACAACAGCGGCGCGCTGGATCTGGTGGTGAACAACGTGAACGCGCCCGCGTCGATTTACCGCAATCAGGCGCGTGCACGCAACAGCAACGCGTACCTGATGGTGCAGCTCAAGGGCGATGGCGCCAACACCGCCGGCATTGGCGCCCGACTGATCGCGCGTCAGCCCGGCGAACAACAGGTGCTCGAGCAAAGTCCAACGCGCGGCTTCCAGTCGTCGGTCGACCCGCGATTGCACTTCGGTTTTGGCAGCGCGACCACGCTCGATTCACTGATAGTCGTTTGGCCCGACCGCCGCTTCCAGGTGCTCACGCATGTCGCGCTGAATGCGACGCTCACCGTCAGTCAACGTGACGCGCGTGGCCGCTACGACTTCGCGCGCGCCAACAGGGCGGCCGTTACCAGCGCGGTGTTCAGTGACGTCAGCGCGCAGGTGAAGTTGGGATACCGGCACGTCGACAACCCGTTCAACGACTTCGACCGCGAACCACTGATGCCGCACATGCTCTCGGCCGAAGGACCGGCGATGGCAGTGGGCGATGTCAATGGCGACGGACTCGACGACCTGTATCTTGGCGGCGCCAAGTGGCAGCCGGGAGCGCTGCTGCTGCAACAACCCGACGGCAGCTTTCGCCAGAACGTCCAACCCGCGATCGCCGCCGACAGCGTGTCGGAAGACGTCGATGCGATGTTCTTCGACGCGAACAGCGACGGCCATAGCGACCTGTTCGTGGTGAGTGGCGGGAATGAATTCTTCGGTACCGCCGACCAGATGCGCGATCGCCTCTACATGAACGATGGGAAGGGGCACTTTCGTCGTGCGACAAACGCGTTGCCGGCATACTTCGAGAACGGGTCGATCGCGGTCACTGGCGACTTCGATGGGGATGGCCATCCAGATCTGTTTGTGGGCGCGCGTGTGGTCACCGGCAAGTACGGGATTTCACCGCGCAGCCACCTGTTGCGTAACGACGGACATGGCCGGTTCACCGATGTGACGTCGCTGGCGCCGGGGTTGTCGGAGGCCGGAATGGTGACGTCGGCGGTGTGGACCGACTATGACGGCGACGGCAAGCTCGACTTGATCGTGGTTGGCGAGTGGATGCCCGTGCGCGTGTTTCATCAGGAGTCGGGACGCTTCGTGGAACGCACGAAAGATGCCGGCCTGGCTGACACGGAAGGGTGGTGGAACACGGTAGTGGCCACCGACGTGGACGACGATGGCCATCCCGATCTTGTGCTGGGCAATCTTGGCCGCAACGCGTACATCACGGCGTCGGCTGCCGAGCCGGCACACATGTACGTGAGCGATTTCGGCAAGAACGGGACGCTCGAGCAGATCATCACGTTCTACAAGCACGGCGAGAGCTATCCAATGGCTGGTCGCGATGAACTGGTGAAGTTGCTGCCGACGCTTCGCCCGCGCTATCCGACGTACGCGTCGTTCGGGGCCAGTCGCGTCACGGATATTTTTTCGTCGGCTGAACTTGCCGCTGCCACCCGGCTTTCAGCGCGCGAGTTCAGCAGCGTGATCGCGCGAAATACCGGCAAGGGCACGTTCACGCTCCAGCCGCTCCCGATCGAGGCGCAGATGTCGACAGTGCAGGCCGTGCTGCCGCGGGATTTCGACGGCGACGGCCATGTTGACCTGCTGCTGGCGGGAAACTTCAGCAAGGTGCCGCCATTGCAGGGACGCTACGACGCGAGCTACGGGCTGCTGCTGCGCGGCGACGGGCGCGGCCAGTTCACGGCCGTCGACATGACGGACAGCAAGCTGCAAATCGAGGGCGATGTGAAGCACCTGGCTCTGCTTCAGCACTCCAAGCTTGGGGCGCTGGTGATGGTGGCGCGAAACAACCAGAGGGCTCAGGTCCTGCGTGCGCCTCGAGTGAAAGGCCGGAGGGGCGAGCAGAAAAAGGAGTGAGGGTGGAGCGGTGAGGAGAAAAAGGGGTGAGGGTGGTGCGGTGGGGGCCGTGCCCGAGACAC
>JANOKE010000101.1:0-2717 GCA_031419135.1 Gemmatimonadaceae bacterium | reverse complement strand
CCCGCGTTTCGGCTGCAGTCCAGCTATCCCGAATACCGACAGTACACGTGGCATACCAACCGCGACACGTTTGACAAGATTGTGTTTGACGACGTGAAGAACAACGCGACCATGGCGGCGATGCTGGCGTATGCGGCGTCGGAAGATCCGGAGCGGACAGCGCGCGATCAGGCGCTCCTTCTCGGACCGACGGGCGCGGCACGGGCGTGGCCGAGTTGCGGGACAGCCAAGCGCAGCTACAAGTAACGGGAGTGCGGCCGGTGAGGCCGCGCACGACGCGCGCTGATCTGAGCCGAACTACCGCGAACAGCAGTCCGATCCGACGCGCTGCGCTCGCCCCCTACTTGCTCCACGGCGGCACAATCCCGCCCATCCGCGCATACGCGATCGATTGCCCCAGATGCTCATGCAGGTGTGTCGCGGTCGCGATCCACAGAGCCTGCTGGGTCGACTTCTGGCCGAACATGTCCACCGGATTCGCCAGCGTCGCCGCGGTCGTCTTCTGCATCGCGGTCTTCAGGTGCGCAAAACTCACCTCGAGGTCGGACACGATCTGCTCGCGTGTCAACGGACGCTTTTCGTAAACCTCGAATGTCTTGAAGTCCTTCATGTCCAGCTTGGTCGATGCCGGCATCGCCGTGCCACCCAACGCCGGCAACAGGTAGTTGTCCGACGCGACATGCAGAAACACCTCACCCACCGATCGCACACCGGTACCCGGACGCCAGCCATATTTGTCCACTGGCATGGCCTTGGCCAGCGCGACAAACTTCTGCGCGACGCCATCGACATCCTTCACGAGATCAATGACAACCGGAGCCGTCTGCGCGGCAACGGGAGACGACGAAATTGTTGCAAGGCACAGCGCGACAAAAGCTGGAGCGAAGCGATGCATGGGGGGTCTTGGTAGAGTGTGGGCTACTGGCGAATACGCCCTAAGACTGGAGACAGGAGACAAAAGACGGAAGACGTCCAGCCAACGGGATGTCTCCCGTCTCCAGTCTCCCTTCTCCCGTCTTAAATCGTCAGTATCCTCGGCCCCACCTCAGTAATCGCCACCGTGTGCTCAAAGTGCGCCGACCGCTTCAAATCCGCCGTCACCACCGTCCACTTGTCGCTCAGCGTGCGCGTCTTCGCCGTCCCCACATTCACCATCGGTTCAATTGCAATGGTGAGTCCGGCCACCAACTTTTTTCCGCGCTTCGCCTTGCCGTAGTTGGGAATCTGCAACTCTTCGTGCGGCGAAAAACCCACGCCGTGTCCCACCAGCTCGCGCACAATCGAAAACCCTTCAGGCTCCACCACCGCCTGAATCGCCGCGCCAATATCACCCACATGATTGTCCGCCACGGCCGCCGCGATTCCTGCCGCCAGCGCGCGTTCCGTGACATCCAGCAATCGCTGCGTTACCGGATCAATCGAGCCGACCGGCACCGTGATCGCCGCATCGGTATACATCCCTTCCAGCTTCACCCCCACATCCACGGTGACAATGTCCCCGTTGTTCAGAATGCGTTTCCGCGAAGGAATGCCGTGCACGATCTCTTCATTGATCGAAATGCACACGCTGCCCGGAAAGCCGTACAGCCCCTTGAACGCCGGCTCGGCGCCGGCATGCGAGCGAATGAACGCTTCGCCAATCGCATCGAGATCCATCGTGCTGATACCGGGACGCACTGC
Organism: Gemmatimonadaceae bacterium; assembly: GCA_031419135.1. Taxonomy (GTDB): domain Bacteria; phylum Gemmatimonadota; class Gemmatimonadetes; order Gemmatimonadales; family Gemmatimonadaceae; genus Gemmatimonas. The sequence goes on along the minus strand of JANOKE010000101.1, from coordinate 1,037 downwards.
GTCGCGCATGGCAAGCAAAGTCGCGCGCAGAATCGCACCGCCGCGCGCCATGATTTCGATTTCGCGGGTCGACTTGAGCATCATCGCCGACGCGGATGTTCCGGTGAACGCCATGTCAGTGCGCCATATCAGTGCGCCGAGTCGTCCAGACCCAGCGCCTTCAGCATGCGGGCTTCGACGTCCGTGAGTGACCCCTGGGCGTTGACATGCACCAGATTGCCGCCGTGCGTTGCGTACCACGCAATGACCGGCGCTGTTTGCAAACCGTACACGTCCATTCGCTTGCGGATGGCCTCGGGCTCGTCGTCCTTCCGACGCACCAGCGTTCCCACCCGACCATCCTTCTCGCACGTTTCGCCAGGCTGTCGCCCAAAGAACGGGGTCTGACACACATCGCACGTGGTCCGGCCGCTCAGCCGCGTCACGAGTTCGTCTTCGTCAATCTCGAACAGCAGGACGGCGTGAATGGAGCGTCCCAGCTGCGCGAGCACGCCGGCCAATCCTTCGGCCTGCGGCGTCGTGCGAACCACGCCATCCAACACGGCGCCCTTGGCCGCACTCGGCGCCGCCAGCGCGTCGCGCATGATACCCATGATCACGGCGTCGGGCACCAGATCGCCGCGATCCATCGCGGCCTTGGCCTCCAGACCAAGCGGTGTGCCTTCGCGAACTGCCGCGCGCAACACATCCCCCGTGGCGATCTTGGGAACGTCAAGGCGAGCGGCAAGCCGCTCGCCTTGAGTGCCCTTCCCTGCGCCCGGCGGTCCCAGCAGGACGATAATCATGCCGTTGCGCCGGTCGAGGTTAGAAGCCTTGCGTGGCCTGACGTCCGCGGAACCGCACGCGTCCCTTCTTCATGAAACCATCATACTTGCGCAGCAGGAGATGCTGCTGCATCTGCGCCATGGTATCGAGCGCGACACCCACCACGATCAGCAGCGACGTTCCGCCGAACGCAAACGGCACATTCACGATTCGCGCGATCACGATGGGCATGAGCGCAATGAATGTCAGGAACATGGCACCCGGCAGTGTAA
>JANOKE010000100.1:0-10699 GCA_031419135.1 Gemmatimonadaceae bacterium | reverse complement strand
CGCCATGGGGGCGAGGTAGAGTGGAATCGGATGCGGGGTTTGGAACGGAAACACCTTGCGGGTCATAGAGTTGGAACCTACCAACGGAGGTGCATCGTGGCAACGCGACCAGTTTGACACCAGCCGTGAAACGGTTACCATACACGGCTATGGAACTGCGCGAGTTCTTTTCAGAAGAGGCCGTCCAGCTCGAGCTGCAGGGCACGACCAAGGACGAGGTGCTGCGGGAGCTCATCGGGCTCCTGAAGCTTGATGAAAAATCCGAGGGGATGCTCTTCAAGATGCTCAAGCGGCGCGAAAATCTCGGGTCGACCGGGATCGGCCGCGGCATCGCGATTCCGCATTGCCGTTCGCTGGTGGTCAGTCGGTTGCGGGTCGCGTTTGGCCGCAAGAAAGTCGGCGTCGATTTCAAGGCCATCGATGACAAGCCGGTCCACTTTCTCTTTCTGATTGTCGCGCCGCCTTTGGAGGTGTCGAATCAGTACCTCCCAGTGCTGGGCAGGATTGCCCAGTTCAGCAAAGAGAGCGACGTGCCCGGGCGCCTGCTTGAGCTGAACTCGGCACTGGAATTCATGGCGCTCCTCGAAGAGAAACGCGTCTGATTCCGGTGATTTAGCGCGCGTCGTGCTCCACCGACACACGCGCGATCGATCCGCGCAGACGCGCGGCGACACGCCACGATTGGAGAATCGCGGCCACGGCCAGTCCCGCCACCAGCCCGATCCAGAGTCCGCGTTCCCGAAGCGGCGTGCGAAAGCCGAGATAGGCGCTCAACGGTACGCCGACGCCCCAAAACGCGACCATGTGTAACACGGCGGGCACGCGTGTGTCGCCGGTACCACGCAACACACCGCTGGTGACGGCTTGCAGTCCATCGAACACCTGAAACGTCCCCGCCAGCGGAATGAGCGCGGCCGCAATGGCCACGGTGGATCGGTCGGCCGTGTATCGCGTTGCCAACCACTCGGGGGCGACAAGAAACACCACCGCCGTCAGGCACATGAAGCCAACGCCACAGGCGATGGCCGCCGTCGCATCGCGTCGCGCCGCGACCATGTCACCGCGACCGATCGCCCGCCCCACCACGGCCGCAGCCGCTCCGGAAATCCCCAACGGCACCATGAAGGTGAGGGCGGCCATGTTGAGCGCAATCTCATGTCCTGCCAAGGACGCAGTGCTCATCCATCCCATGAACAGCGCGATCAGTCCGAACGCGAAACTCTCGAAGAAAAATTGCGTGCCGATCGGCACGCCAATGACCAGCGTGCGCCGCAACGGTCCCCACTGCGTCACCTCCGCACGCCAGGGACGTACGTAGGCGCGCAGGGTGGGGGCGCTGAACGCCCACAGCAGCGCGGCCATGACGCCGGTGGCGAGCGCGGTGGCATAGCCGGAGCCGCCCACACCCAACGCCGGCGCACCAAGATGCCCGTACACCAGCACCCAGTTCGCAAAGGCGTTCACCAGATTGGCGAGCAGCACGGCAAGGACAACCGTTCGTGTCGTGCCCAGCGCCTGCAGTGCCTGCCGCATGGTGATGAATAGAAAGTATGGCAGCATGCCCAACGCGCGATGGTGCACATACACACCTGTCTCAACTACCACTTCCTCAGGTTGTCCGAGTGCGCGCAGCACCGGCGCCGCCGGCAACAACAGTATCGTGACCACCACGGCGATGAACGGCGCCATCACGAACCCGCGTTGGATTCCACGCGCCGCATCGTCATGCGCGCCGGCGCCCAGTGCCTGTGACACCACTGGGTCGAGCGCGAACAGTAACCCAACACCGAAAATGCAGACATTGAAGACGTAAAAATTACCAAGAGCGACGGCAGCGATGGCCGCTCCGCCAAGCCGACCCACCATCATCGCATCGACCACACCCATGGCCTGCAACCCGACATTGATCAGCACAATCGGAGCGGCCAGCCACGCCATGTCGCGCAGGTCGATGCTCCAGCCCGGCGCCTTGGCGCGGTGCACTCTCACCGCCGCACTCCGGCTACTCCCATTCGATCGTGGCAGGCGGTTTTGAACTGATGTCGTAGACAACGCGATTCACGCCATCCACCTCGTTGATGATGCGACTGGCAATGCGTCCCAGCACGTCGTGCGGGAACGGGTACCAGTCGGCCGTCATGCCGTCGGTGCTGGTCACAGCGCGCAACGCGATTACGTGCTCATACGTCCGACCGTCGCCCATGACGCCGACAGATCGCACCGGCAGGAACACCGCGAACGCCTGCCAGATATCGGCATACAGCCCCGCGGCACGAATCTCCTCGAGATAGATCGCGTCGGCGCGACGCAGCACATCGAGCGCCTGCGGGGTGACCTCGCCAAGGACTCGAATGGCCAGTCCCGGCCCCGGAAACGGATGTCGACCCACCATCTCTTCCGGAAGGCCCAGTTCGCGACCTACGTTGCGCACTTCGTCCTTGAATAGCTCGCGCAGCGGCTCGATCAACGCGAACTTCATGTCCGGCTTCAGACCGCCAACGTTGTGGTGCGTTTTGATGGTTGCGGACGGTCCTCCGGTGGCGCTCACCGATTCGATGACATCGGGATAGAGCGTGCCCTGCACCAGGAATGCCGCATGCGCCCCGGCCTCGGCCGAGGCGTCCTCGAAGACGTCAATGAACGCGTGGCCGATGATCTTTCGCTTGCGTTCGGGGTCCCCGACACCGGCGAGCGCGGTGAGAAACCGGTCTTCCGCCCGCACCGTGATCACTTTCATGCCCAGATGCGCGCGCATCGTTCGTTCCACCTGCTCGCGCTCATGCAAGCGCAGCAATCCGGTATCCACAAAGATGCACGTGAGTTGATCGCCGATCGCCTTGTGCACCAACGCCGCCGCGACGCTCGAATCGACGCCACCCGACAGCCCACAAATGACCTGCTGATCACCCACCAATTCGCGAATTCTGGCGACCTCGAGGTCGATAAAGTGTCCGGGGGTCCAGTCACCGGTGCAGCCACAAACGCCGAAAAGAAAATTCTCGATGATTTCGGCACCACGAACGGTGTGCGCAACCTCGGAGTGAAACTGCACGGCATGCACAGGTTTCGTTTCGTGTCGAAATCCGGCCACCACGTTATTCCCGCTACGCGCCGTCGCCACGTAGCCGGGCGGCACCGCTTCCACGTGATCCCCGTGACTCATCCAGACGGTGGTGCGCTCTCCGACGGTGAACCCGTCGAACATCCCTGCCGCGTCGGTCACGGTCACGTCGGCACGGCCGTACTCGCGACGCCCGCCGCCAACCACCGCACCACCCTCGAGATGCGCGATGAGTTGCATCCCGTAACACACACCAAGCACCGGTGCGACATCCAGCAGTTCACGCGGGATCGTCGGCGCGCCCTGATCGGACACGGAGCTGGGTCCACCGGACAGGATGATGCCATCCGGATGCCACTCGCGAGTCCACTCGAGGGACTTCGTCGGGAGATGAATTTCCGAATACACCCGCGCCTCCCGCACACGGCGCGCAATGAGCTGCGTAAACTGCGAGCCACAATCGAGGATGAGGATGCGGCTCGCCATCAGAACTTCCACTCCGGACCGGCGAGTTTGAGGAACTCGACCGACTTGGTATCGAGGTCGAGAATGGCGCCTGACGGAGCGCCATGCAGCCACCCGCAGCCCTCGCCAGGATTGACGAGCAGCGATTCGCCACGCGCCTTCATTTCGGAAACATGCGTGAAGCCGTGAACGATGACCTCGTGCCCATCGATCGATCGTTGATGCACATCCGCGAGGTCGTGAATGAGCAGCACCGACTTCCCGCCCAGATCGAAGCTGTGCGGCGACTCGAACAACTCGGCCCCGCCAAAGCCCGACTTGGCTGCGGACTGCAGGGCATCCCGATCGCCGTCGTTCCGTCCGAACACGCCAAGCAACGGAATGGATCGATCGTTGAACAGTCGCAATGCAAACGGCGAACAGAAATCGCCGGCATGCATCACCAGCGATACGCCGCCCGTCATCATCTGTTCGAGCAACGCCTGTATCGCGGGCACGCGATCATGCGTATCGGAAAACAGGCCAATGCGCATCAGACACTCCTCCATTGCAAGTGCGCGTGTTCGAGCCGCACGAGGTCCTCGTGGCGTTCACGGTCGGTGATGACCGCGAATCGTGCGCCGTCAACCAGCACCTCGGCTGGCCGCGGTCGCGAGTTGTAGTTCGATGCCATGCTGAATCCGTACGCACCGGTCGTGTGCACGGCCAGCAGATCACCCGCCTGGACGTCGGCCAACACCCGATCCTTCGCGTAGAAATCTCCCGATTCACAGATCGGCCCCACGACGTCGGCCGTCACCTGCCCCTCGGTATCGAACACGGGCTCGATTTCATGATACGCCTGATACAGCGCCGGGCGCACGAGGTCGTTCATCCCGGCATCCGTGACAATGAAGTCCTTGCCCGCTGCGTGCTTTCGATAGAGCACGCGCGTCAGCAGGGTGCCCGATTCGGCGACGATGAACCGTCCGGGTTCCAACAGCAAGTGCAGTCCCGTGTCGCGTGTCGCGGCGATGATCAAGGCCGCATAGTCCTCCACGTCGGCTCCGGGGTCGCCGGGGGCATAGGGCACCGCGAGACCGCCTCCCACGTCGAGGAAGGCCACCACGTGTCCCTGTGACCGCACCCGGTTCACCACATCGAGGAGGCGCGGGATGGCTTCGCGCATTGGTTCGGCGTTCGCAATCTGTGAACCCAAATGCATGCCAAGGCCGCGCAGGACCACGTTGGGCAGCGACCTGGCGTGAGCCGCGATACGTTCGACATCGTCTCGCGGGATACCGAACTTCTGCCCTTTCTCACCCGTCTTGATGTAGGCATGTGGCGTGTCAACCGTCACCTCAGGATTCACCCGAATCGCGATCGGCGCCACGACGCCACGCGCGGCGGCAACCGCATCAACGGTGACCAGCTCGGCTTCCGATTCCACGTTGATGAGGAGCACGCCCTCGTCCAGCGCCTGCTCGATTTCGTGCACCGTCTTGCCGACACCGCTGAACACGATGTCGTTTCCGGCAAACCCCGCCCGCCGAGCGCGAAACAGTTCGCCACCCGACACGATGTCCACGCCGGCGCCCAGTTCCTGCAACAGGCGCAGGATGGCCAGGCTCGAATTGGCCTTCATGGCGAAGTGAATGCGGTGCGACACGTCGGCAAAGGCAGACTGGAGTCGCCGATAACGGGCGCGAATCGTGTTGGCACTGTAGATGTAGCACGGCGTCCCGACAGATGCTGCAATCTCCGGGAGTGGCACGCGCTCCGCGCACAGTACCCCGCCCTCGCGTTGAAACGCGCTGGTCGACACGTGGCGGACCGTGGCGGTCATGGCATCAGTATGCGCGAGACCAGATCACTTCGTACTTCGCCGGCTCGCCGGTTACCATGCACGTGGTTGGTGCGATCGGCGAACGGAACTCCGCATCGGGGATGCAGCGAATCGTGGCCTTCGTTTCTTCCTTCACGCGCGCTTCAACCGCCGGATCGCCATTCCATCCGGCATAGACGAAAGCGCCTGGACCGTCCATGACTTCCTTGAACCGATCGTAGGAAATCGGTTCCCGGATCGAGTTCGCTTCGAGTCGTGCCCGGGCGGCGGCCAGCATATCCGCTTGAATCTGTTCGAGTATCACTGGCAAGTCGTCGCGCAGCCGATCAAAAGCGATGGAACGCTTTTCGCGCGTGTCGCGACGCACCAGCATGCCGCTGTGCGACGCCAGATCACGGGGGCCGATTTCGAGACGGAGCGGAATGCCCCGCATTTCCCAGTGGTAGTACTTGCTGCCGGGCTTGATACCCGCCCGATCATCGACGTGCACCCGAATCCGCTCGTGATCGTAGCGCTTGAAGCTGCCAAGTTCATCGGCGATCCGTTTCGCCGTCTCGATTGTGGCCGAGCGCTCGTCGTCCGTTTTCCAGATGGGGACGATCACGACCTGAATGGGTGTCAGGCGCGGGGGCAATCGCAACCCGGCGTCATCACCATGCGTCATCACCAGTCCGCCAATCATACGCGTGGAGACACCCCAGCTGGTGTTCCACGCGAAGGCCTGCTCACCCTGTTCATTCTGGAACGACAGATCGAAGGCCTTCGCGAAATTCTGTCCAAGGTTGTGCGAGGTACCGGCTTGCAGTGCCCGATTGTCCTGCATCAGCGCCTCACAGGAATAGGTGCGCAGGGCACCGGCAAATCGTTCGGAGTCGGTTTTCAACCCGGTGATGACGGGCATGGCCATAAACTGTTCCATGAAGTCGCGATACACGCCAAGCATGCGCCGCGTTTCCTCCTCCGCCTCGTCATGCGTGGTGTGGGCCGTGTGCCCTTCCTGCCACAGGAACTCCATCGTGCGGAGAAACAGCCGTGTGCGCATTTCCCAGCGCACTACGTTGGCCCACTGGTTGTACAGGAGCGGCAAATCGCGATAGCTCTGCACCCACTTCGCGAACATGTGGTAGACGATCGTTTCCGACGTGGGCCGAACAACCAGTCGCTCCTCCAGCGCCTTGCCGCCACCGTGCGTGACGACGGCGCATTCCGGTGCGAACCCTTCAACGTGTTCGGCTTCCCGGGAGAGGAAGCTTTCCGGGATGAACAGCGGGAAGTACGCATTGACGTGCCCGGTGGCCTTGAACATGTCATCGAGCGCGCGTTGCATGCGTTCCCAGATGCCATAGCCCAATGGACGAATCACCATGCAGCCGCGTACCGGCGAGTAGTCGGCCAACTCCGAGCGCAGGACCAGTTCATTGTACCACTCGCTGAAGTTCTCGGCGCGTGTCGGCAACTTCTTGTCATCACTCATGTCGTGATCCTGTTCGTCGAAGAAGCCCACTGGATGAAGGCTTCAATACTATCGTAGCCTTGGCCCTCTTGAGCGCGATCCATGACACGCACGGGTCTCGCGTCGTCGTGTGCACCCGTCACCTTGACCACCAGCCGCGCGCCCGCCTTTCTCGCGGCCTCGAGTTGGCGCTCCATTCGCTGGGGTCGCAAGGAGTACTCAGTGTTGAAGCCTATCCCGCGAAGCGCGGTCGCGGTGGTCAGCAATTCGTGCGGAAAGGTCGGATCAGTGGGTTGTTGAATCACCCAGACGTCGGGGCGACTGTCGAATGTGGGCATGAGCCCCCGTGCGCGAAGCAGCTCCCCCAGCACGACGTCGCCCAAGCCGAATCCCAGGGCCGGAAGGTCCACGCCGCCCAGCGACGCGAGCAGGGTGTCGTACCGTCCGCCACCACAGATTGCGCGAAATTCTCCGACGGCGTCAAACAGCTCGAACACGATGCCGGTGTAATAGGCCAACCCGCGCACAATGGTGAGATCGAACTGCATCCAGTCCGCGATACCAAGGGCGGCGGCGTGCGCCAGGTACTCGGCGAATCGTGCGAGATGGGGCGCGACCACCGCCGACCCGCCATACGTTGTCTGCAGCGTGTGAAAATCCAACGTGGCGAATCCGAGGATCGCCTCGCGCGCGGCGTCGGACACGCCGGCCGTTGCCAGCTTGGCGTCAGACACGTCGCGCGGTTGCCGCTCCAGCTTGTCGAGTACGGCGTACACCGCGGGCCAGAGCGCTTCCGCAATTGCGAGGTGGCGCAGCACGCTGTTCAGGAGTTGTCGGTCGCTGACCCGCGCGCGCACGTCGGCGGCGGTGAGTCCGAACGCCCGCATGAGCTCAATGGCGACCGACAACAACTCGGCATCGGCCAGCACGTCGTCCTCACCGACGATATCGACATTCAGCTGAAAGTGTTCGCGCAAGCGTCCCTTCTGCGTGCGCTCGTATCGGAACAGCTGCGGTATGCTGAACCATCGGACCGGCTTGCGCAGCGTTTGCGCCCGCGCGCCGATCATGCGGGCGAGCGTTGGAGTCATCTCCGGACGCAGGGCCACGGGCCGATCACCCTTGTCGACGAAGTGATACAGCTGCGTGACGATCTCCTCACCGCTCTTCTGTGTGTACAGGTCGAGTGGTTCGAGCGGTGGACCGTCATACTCCTGAAACGCGTAGCGCCGCACGACGCGGCGCCACGTGTCGAAGATATGGGTACGTGCAGCGAGTTGCTCCGGGTAGAAGTCGCGGAACCCCGGCAGTGGCTTCGAAGGCATCCGCGTAAGCTACCGGTTTGACAGATCGACCTGCAACCGTTCCATCGCGTCTCCCACCGTGTGAAACGAGCCGGTCACGAGGATGGTCGCTCCCATCGATTCGGCTCGGCGCAGCGCTTCATCGAAGTCGTCGATCCGATCGGCGCACATCGATTGCCCGCGCGCCCACGCGTCCACTTCATTCAAGTCCCAGGCGCGTGAGGCAGGTGCGGTCGGGGCGGATGTGAGCACAATGCGGTCGGCCACGGTGGCCACTGCCTGTAAAATCCCGCGCCAGTCTTTGTCACGGAGCACGGTGACCACCGCCACCACCGGATGTGGCAGCCCCGTCGCGCGCAGGTTCGCCACAACCGTCTCCGCACCGTCCGCGTTGTGGGCGACGTCAAAGAGCCAGCGCCCCCAATGATGGAATCGTCCAGACAGGCGTACGTGCGCGAGCCCGACATCGGCCGCGTCGGCGATACGCGCCCATCGCTCCCCCGCCCCCTTCAACATCGCCAGCGCCACCGCCGTGTTGTGCGCCTGAAACGTGCCGACCAGCGGTGTTGTCAGTCGCCGCGAACGCTCCGCCGTGTCGAGGGTGAAGGTGGTGCCCCACTCGCTGATGGTAACGTCTCGCACCTGCCAATCACGACCAGTGACGAGCACGGGGGCCGCACCAACGGCTTCGGCTCGAGCGAGGAGCAGGTCACGAATCTCCGGACGTGTCTCGCCGACAATTGCCGCGGACCGGGGTTTGAAGATTCCCGCTTTTTCGAGGGCAATTAGCGGCAGAGAATCACCGAGAAACTCCATATGGTCGTAGCCGATCTGCGTGACCGCGGCGGCGATCGGTTCCACCATGTTGGTGGCATCCAGTCTGCCACCCAGCCCCACCTCAACGAGGGCGACATCGACACCTGCGGTCGCGAAGTGCGAGAAGGCCATCGCCGTCGTCGCTTCGAAGAATGTCGCGCCCAGGGTCGTGAGCAACGGCTCGTTCGCGTTGAGCCATTGACTGACCGAGTCGTGCGCCATGGGTCGACCCGCGATCACCACCCGTTCACAGAAATCGACCAGATGCGGAGACGTGTATCGGCCCACGCGCAGACCCGCGTGCTGCATGAGCGCATCCAGCGTCGCGAGCGTGCTGCCTTTCCCGTTGGTACCGGCCACGTGAAACACCGGATACGAACGCTGTGGATTGCCCAACGCGTCCAGCAGTGCCGCCATGCGTTCCAATCCCAGCCGCCACGCACCGCCGGTGCGCGCGAACAGATTCGCCAGCGCTCCGCGATACGCCAACGTCGACTGCCGATCCGCATCAGATTCCGCCGTGTCAGCTTCGGAGGCGGCGACGCGGACCACACGACGCGGTGGCAGCGGTTGGGTCGTCAGCGGACCTACGCGTGTCCAGCCGCCGCAGGACGGCCGGTCATGTGCCGCAGCAGCCGACTCACGGTCGACCGCAGTTCCTTGCGGTGCACCACGCTATCAACCATGCCGTGATCCACCAGGAATTCGGCCGTCTGAAAACCCTCTGGAAGGTCCTGTCCCAACGTCTGCTTGATCACCCGCGGCCCTGCGAATCCAATCACGGCGCCCGGTTCGGCAAGGATCGAATCGCCCAGCATCGCGAAACTGGCGCTCACGCCGCCCGTGGTTGGATTGGTTAGTATCGACACGTAGGGGATGCGACGCTCGGCCAGTTGCGACAGCACGGCCGCCGCCTTCGCCATCTGCATGAGCGACAGCACGCCTTCCTGCATCCGGGCGCCGCCGGATGCGGAGATGATGACCAGCGGATGTTTTTTTTCGAGCGAGCGCTGTCCGAGTCGGGCGATTTTCTCACCCACGACAGAGCCCATCGAGCCGCCCATGAACGCAAAATCCATGATGCCGATCCCGACCGGAAGGCCTTCCATGAGGCCAGTCACCGTCAAGATTGCGTCGCTGTCGCCCGCGCTGGCAATCGCTCGCTTCAGGCGCGCGGGGTAGTCAGGAAAACCGAGAGGGTCGACCGACCGCAGCTCGCCACCCTGCTCACCTATGGTTGCTTCATCGAGCAGCATCGACGCGTAGTCCCACGGGCGCATGCGTCGGTGATAATCGCACACCGGGCACACGTTGAAATTCCGCAGGAACATGTCGCGGATGTCGGTGTGCCCACAGGCCTCGCATTTTTCCCAGGTGTCTGGGGGAATTTCGAGGCGCTCGCGGCGCGGCTGTCGTGGTTTTTTCTCCTTCCGGAACCAAGCCATAGGTAGCGTAAGATCGAGAATCTGTCCCACGGTGGCTAGGCCTTGCGTCCATGTGCGTGTGTGATGTCGGCGTTACCGAAGACACGCCGAACGCCGAAACAAAGGCGACCCGCTCCCCACGGCCACTACAAACCAATGGCGTCTGGCAGTCCGCGGCCTTCGGCCGAGATGCGCAGCAGCACGGCCACCGCCAGCCAGCTCACCAGCAGGAATGAGCCGCCATAGCTGAAAAACGGCAACGGGATGCCTGTGACCGGCATCAGGTTGAGCGTCATGCCCACGTTGACCGTCACGTGCACAAACCAGGCGGAGGCAATTCCGATCGCGACC
>JANOKE010000099.1:0-1452 GCA_031419135.1 Gemmatimonadaceae bacterium | reverse complement strand
TGCTCGACGGCAACCTCGACGAGCTAATCGACGCGCTCAGCACTTACTACACGTCCGAGAAGCTGCGCGAATCGACGGAGTCTGGACAGTAGTGTAGAGGGGGGGGTTTTTTAACCGCCAGTCCCGCGATGACGTTTGTCGCCGCGCCAGTCAATGACTGCTCGGCGATGCTTCGCACCGGGCGATACCGGTGTTCCGTGTAGTACTCCGTCACCAGCACGAAACCAAACGAGGTGGCCACCCCGATCACGGCACACCCAAATAATCGCAGCCACGCCTCGGGAGCGGTCGGCGTCGCAAACATCCACCAACTGCACGCGAACAGTCCGAGCAGCGCAAGCGCTGCGGTCACATAGAACCCCCGATTGAGCGCGGACATGGGATCCTCATCCTCGCGCATGCGAACGCTGTAGACGCCAACGATCGACGCCAGCAAGCCCATCGCGGCCGCCACGAGAGGAAAGAGCACACCCCGCGCACCAAACGTGCCGAAGAGGGCGACACCCAGGATCATGGCCCCGATGTTCTCGGCAGCCAGCGATTCAAAGAGGTCGGCACCACGGCCCGCACAATCGCCCACGTTGTCGCCGACCAGATCCGCGACGACCGCGGGATTGCGTGCATCGTCCTCCGGAATGCCCGCTTCGACCTTGCCCACCAGATCCGCGCCCACGTCGGCGGCCTTGGTGTAGATGCCACCGCCAAGCTGCGCGAACAGCGCCACAAAGCTCGCGCCGAAGCCATAGCCGATCACCAACAGTGGCGCGTGATTCGCCGTGACGTCCACTGCACGTAGCACCGCGAACAGCGTGGCCACGCCGGCGAGCGACATGGCGGGCACCACCAGTCCCGCCACGGAGCCACCGCGAAGCGCCACCTTCAATGCGCTCGCAGTGGACTCGGTCGCCGCCATCGCGACACGCACATTGGTGCGAATGGCCACCCACATGCCCAGCACGCCAGCGATGCCCGAGCAGCACGCTCCAAATACGAACGCCAGCGCCGTGGCCAGGGCCAGAGTGCCGACCGAAGCCGGATCTGCTGCCGATGGCGCGCGCACAAACGCATAGAGCACGTAGACGAGGCCCGCCGTGATCGCGGCAATCATCGCGATGGTCCGGTATTGCCGGCGCATGAATGCCTCGGCTCCTTCCTTGATCGCATCGTATACGGCCAACATGCCGGCCGAGCCGCGTGGCAACGCCAGCAGCTCACGAACGAGCACACCGGCGACGATGAACGTGATCGCACATGCGCTCAATACGAACGCCAGCGGACGCAACTCGTCGCGTGGCAGCCCGCCGACGAACAGCGCCCCCGCGCCCGCGACGACGATGGCAATCAGCAGGACGGGAAAGACCGTTCCGCTGCCCGACTCAACCGTGTTCGTCCCACCTCTCATGACGCGCGCCCCGGCGTGTTGAGCAGGCTGCGCTTGCGGCTGTACGCGAA